>NZ_ALEE01000750.1 GCF_000282995.1 Melaminivora alkalimesophila | reverse complement strand
TAGCCGATCGCCTGCTCAAGCGCTACAAGGCAGCGCAGAAGGCGATGCACGCAGCGGCCGATGAGCAGTCGCCCGCGGCGCAAGCGGCCCGGGACGAGATGGAAGCCCTGCAGCTGTTCAAGCGCGACCTGGGCACCTTCGTGCGCGTGTACGCCTTCTTGAGCCAGATGTTCGACTACGGCAACACGGCCATCGAAAAGCGCGCCATTTTCTTCAAGCGCCTGCTGCCGCTCCTGGACTTCGGACGCGAGCGCGAGGGGGTGGACCTGTCCAAGGTGGTGCTGACGCACCACCGGCTCAAGGACCAGGGCAAGCGCGATCTGGCACTCCACGAGGACACTGGCACCGAATACAGGTTGCAGCCACTGACCGAGACCGGCGGTGGCGCCGTGCAGGACAGGCAAAAGGCGCTGCTGTCGGAGATCGTCGCCAAGCTCAATGATCTGTTCGAGGGCGAGCTGAGCGACCACGACCAACTGGTCTACATGAACCACGTCAAGGGAAAGCTGCTGGAATCAGACCTCCTGGTGCAGCAGGCCGGCAGCAACAGCCGGGGCCAGTTCGACCATTCGCCCGACCTGGACAGCGAGTTGACCAACGCCATCATCGACGCCCTCGATGCCTATGGGAGCATGAGCCGCCAGATGCTCGACAGCGCTCGCGTGCGAGCCGGATTCAAGGCGGTCCTGCTCGGCCCGGGGCGGCTGTATGAGGCCTTGAGAGAGCAGGCCCGGCCGGCACGCCCCTAGCGCCGCTGCAGCCGCAGCGATGCAACCCCAGCTGCCGAAGAGAGGGCCAACCATCGGCCTGGGCCTACGCCCTCCGCCGCCTCCCTCACGTAGCATGAAGCATCGAGCGCCCCAGAGGCGCCTTTTGTTTTGGGCCTCGTGGGCCGTGCAAGGAGAGGACACCCGATGAGACTTCCCGACTGGTCGTGGCTGCAGGAGCAGGCCCTGTGGGGCATGTCGCCTGCCAGCGTGCTGATTGCCGCCGTCGCCGCCATGGCGACCTACCTGCTGCTGACCGTGCTGCTGCGCTGGGGACAGAAGCGCGCGCAGATCCACGAGCAGCGCGGCAGCCACACCGGCGCCAAGGGGGTGATCGCGCAGGTGCTGGCCGGCACCAGCCACCTGCTGATCCTGCTGGCGGCCGTGCTGGTGGGGCTGGGGCTGCTGGACCTGCCCGACCGCTGGCAGGCGCGCATGGGCCAGCTGTGGTTCCTGGCGGTGGCGCTGCAGATCGGTCTGTGGGGTTCGCGCGCCGTGACGGTGGCGGTCGATCGCTACCGCGTGCACCACGGCGCGACCAGCCCGGGGCAGGCGAGCGCCTCGGCCACGCTGATGTCCTGGGGGCTGCGCACGCTGCTGTGGGCGACGGTACTGCTGGCGATCCTGTCGAACCTGGGGGTGAACATCACGGCCTTCATCGCCAGCCTGGGGGTGGGCGGCGTGGCGGTGGCGCTGGCGGTGCAGAACATCCTGGGCGACCTGTTCGCCTCGATGGCGATCGCCGTGGACAAGCCCTTCGAGGTGGGCGACTTCATCGTCGTGGGCGGTGTGGCCGGCACGGTGCAGAAGGTGGGCGTCAAGACCACGCGCATCAAGGCGCTGAGCGGCGAGCAGGTGGTGATGGGCAACACCGACCTGCTCAAGCAGACCATCAACAACTACCGCCTGATGCGCGAGCGGCGCATTGTCTTCGGTTTCAGCATCGCCCAGGGCACGACACCGGCCAAGGCCGAGGAAGTCTCGCGCGCCGTGGGCGAGATCATCCGGGCGGTGCCGAAGGTGCGCTTCGACCGGGCGCACTTCAAGGGCTTCGGCGCCAGTTCGCTGGACTACGAGGTGGTCTACATCGTCCAGGATCCGAACTACAACCTCTACATGGACATCCAGCAGCAGATCAACCTGCAGCTGCTGCAGCGCTTGCAGGAGCTGGGCGTGCAGCTGGCCGTGCCGGTCAGCCGCGTGCAGGTGGCTGGCCAGGCCGCCAGCGCCCAAGGGGACGCACAGGCGCAGGCCTGGGAGGTCGCGCAGGCGGCAGGCGGGCCGGCGGCCGCGCAGACCTGAACAAGCGGGGCGCCCGGCCCCGCTCGCTCTTCAAAGAATCGGCTGTCGCCGAAGCCCCTCAGGCCGTCGCCGATTCCTGCGCTGCAGCGGCCTGGGCCTGGGGGTTGCGCCAGCGCTGCATCAGCGCATCCCACTTCTTGCGGGCCGCCGCCAGGTGGCGCTCCTTCACGTGGCCGTAGCCGCGGATCTCCTCGGGGATGCGCGCGATCTCGGCGGCCAGCGGCAGGCGTTCGGGCGTGAGGCCGGCGAGCAGCTCCTCGATGGTGGCGCGGTACTCGCGGATCAGGGCGCGCTCGGTGCGGCGTTCCTCGGTCTTGCCGAAGGGGTCGAGCGCCGTGCCGCGCAGGCCCTTCATCTTCGTGAGCACCGTGAAGGCGCGGCGCATCCACGGGCCGTAGGGTTTCTTGACCAGCTCGCCCTTGTCGTTCTTCCTGGCGGTCGCCGGCGGCGCGAGGTGGTGCACGATCTGGTAATCGCCCTCGAACATGCCCTCGATGCGCGCCATGAAGGCCGGGTCGGTGTGCAGGCGCGCGACCTCGTACTCGTCCTTGTAGGCCATCAGCTTGAACAGGTAGCGTGCGACGGCCTCCGTCAGGCGCGTGCCCTGGCCCAGCGGGGCCTCGGCGGACTGCACCTTCTCGACGAAGGCCCGGTATTCCTCGGCGTAGGCGGCGTTCTGGTAGCCGGTCAGGAACTCCACGCGCTTGGCGACGATCTCGGCCAAGGCTGGCTTCTTCACGAACTGGATGACCTGGGTGGTCGCCACCAGCGCCTGGACCGCGGCCGGGTCGTGCGCCATGCGGCGGCCCCACTCGAAGGCCGCCTGGTTGTTTGCCACCTGCACGCCGTTGAGTTCCATGGCGCGCATCAGCGCCGCGTGCGACAGCGGCACGCGGCCCTTCTGCCAGGCGTAGCCCAGGATCAGCGGGTTGGTGTAGATGCTGTCGCCCAGCAGCTGCGTGGCAGCGCGCTCGGCATCCAGCACGCCCAGCAGATCGCGGCCCACCGCCTGGGCGATGGCGGCCTCGCAGCTGGCGGCCGGGAACTGCCAGTTGGGGTCGTGCACGAAGGCCGCGGCCGGGGTGCCGGTGGTGTTGAGTGCGACGAAGGTGCGCCCGGGCTGCATGGCGGCCAGCGTGACCTTGTCGGCCGTGACGATGGGGTCGCAGCCAATGACCAGATCGGCCTTGGCCATGTCCACCTTGGTGGTGTGGATGCCTTCGGGGCGGGTGGCGATCTGCACGTGGCTCCAGGTCGCGCCGCCCTTTTGCGCGAGGCCGGCGGCGTCCTGCGTGATGACGCCCTTGCCCTCCAGGTGCGCCGCCATGCCCAAGAGGGACCCGATGGTGATCACGCCCGTGCCACCCACGCCGGCGACGACGATGCCGAAGGCTTCCTCGGCCAACGGCAACACCGGCTCGGGGATGGGCGGCAGGCTGGCGAGGTCGCCCTTCTTTTCCTTCTTGGGTTTTTTGAGCTGCCCGCCCTCGATGGTCACGAAGCTGGGGCAGAAACCCTTGACGCAGGAATAGTCCTTGTTGCAGGTGCTCTGGTTGATGCGGCGCTTCCTGCCGAAGTCGGTCTCGACGGGCTCCACGGACAGGCAGTTCGACTGCACCGAACAATCGCCACAGCCCTCGCAGACCAGCTCGTTGATGATGACGGTCTTGGCAGGCGTCGCCAGCTTGCCGCGCTTCCTGCGGCGGCGTTTTTCCGTGGCGCAGGTCTGGTCGTAGATCAGCGCCGTGCAGCCGGGGATGTCGCGCAGCTCGCGCTGGATGCGGTCGAGCTCGTCGCGGTGGAAGACCTCGACGCCCGGCGGCAGGTCGTTGAGCAGCTCGGGTCGGCCCTCGCGCGCGGCGTTGGCGGGGTGGGTGCGGCCGGCGTACTTCTCCGGCTCGTCGGTGACGACCACCAGCTTGGCCACGCCCTCGGCGCGCAGGCTGTGGGCGATCTGCGCGACCGAGTGGCCTTCCGGGCGCTCGCCGACCTGCTGGCCGCCGGTCATCGCCACGGCGTCGTTGTAGAGGACCTTGTAGGTGATGTTGGCACCGGCCGCGATCGACTGGCGGATCGCCAGCAGGCCGCTGTGGAAGTAGGTGCCGTCGCCCAGGTTGGCGAAGATGTGCTTTTCCTTGGTGAAGGGCGCCTGCCCGACCCAGGTCACGCCCTCGCCGCCCATCTGCGTGAAGGTGCTGGTGGCGCGATCCGGCATCCAGTTGGCCATGTAGTGGCAGGCG
>NZ_ALEE01000749.1 GCF_000282995.1 Melaminivora alkalimesophila | reverse complement strand
GGGGCAGCCGATGCCGGCCACGGCGCGCGAGCCCTCGGGCACGCGGGTGCTGGTGTTGTGCGGGCAGCCGCTGCAAAACCAGGGCATGCGCTCGCCGGTCGCGAGCTCCTGCGCCGCCAGGTCGCGCTCGCGCGCATCGATCACGGCCAGGCGCTCGTTCATGCGGGCAACGATGTGCTCGGGCATGCCCAGCTTGGTCAGGCGCTTGGCGATCGCCTTGGCGATCAGCGCCGGCGTCAGGTCGGCCTGGGCGCGCAGCAGCCAGTTCTGGCTGGGGTTGGGAACCCCCCACTCGCCGCCGGAATGGTCGCCGTCCACCTCGTCGAACTTGCCCAGCACATGGGGGCGCACGTCGGGGCGCCAGTTGTAGAGCTGCTCCTTGAGCTGGTACTCGATGACCTGGCGCTTTTCCTCGACCACCAGGATTTCCTGCAGCCCCTGGGCGAAGTCGCGCGTGATGGTCGCCTCCAGCGGCCAGACCACGTTGACCTTGTGCACCCGGATGCCGAGCTCGCGGCAGGTGGCGTCGTCCAGGCCCAGGTCGACCAGCGCCTGGCGCATGTCGTTGTAGGCCTTGCCACTGGCGATGAGGCCGAAGCGGTCGTGCGTGCCGTTCTCGATGACGTTGTAGTTCAGCCGGTTGGCGCGCACATAGGCGAGCGCCGCGTACCACTTGTAGTTCATCAGGCGCGCCTCCTGCGTCAGGGGCGCGTCGGGCCAGCGGATGTGCAGGCCGCCGGGCGGCATCTCGAAATCCTCGGGCAGGAGGATCTTCACGCGGTCGGGATCGACCGAGATGCTGGCGCTCGACTCGACCACCTCCTGGATGGTCTTCATGCCCGACCACAGGCCGGAGAAACGGCTCATGGCGAAGGCATGCAGGCCCATGTCCAGGATCTCCTGTACGCTGCTCGGGAAGAACACCGGGATGCTGCAGGCCTTGAAGATGTGGTCGCTCTGGTGGGCCGCCGTCGAGCTTTTGCTGATGTGGTCGTCGCCGGCGACGGCGATCACGCCGCCGTGCCGGGCCGTGCCCGCCATGTTGGCGTGCTTGAACACGTCCACGCTGCGGTCCACGCCCGGGCCCTTGCCGTACCAGATGCCGAAGACGCCGTCGTATTTCTTCGCTTGCGGGTAGATGTCGAGCTGCTGCGTGCCCCACACGGCGGTGGCGGCGAGTTCCTCGTTCACACCGGGCTGGAAGACGATGTGGTGTTCGGCCAGGTGTTTCCTCGCGGACCACAGCGCCTGGTCGTAGCCGCCCAGGGGCGAGCCGCGGTAGCCGCTGATGAAGCCGGCGGTGTTCAGGCCGGCGGCGGCGTCGCGCTGGCGCTGCAGCATGGGCAGGCGCACCAGGGCCTGCGTGCCGCTCATGAAGGCCCGACCGCTCTCCAGCGTGTACTTGTCTTCCAGGGTTACCGTCTCAAGGGCACGGCGCACGTGTTCGGGCAGGGGGGCGTTCATGTCTTTGTCTCCGTGGGGGTGTGGCCTGCGGGCGGCGCGCACGGGCAGGCGTGGCCTCGTGGGCCATGTTGTGCAGTGTATGCCCGAACAGCCGATATGTCTTTGCGTTCTTTGCGGTATTTACCCTGATGTGAGAAAGATTCTTTCCCTGAACAATGGATTCATGGAAACACTCGATCGCTACGACATTGCCATCCTGGGCGAGCTGCAGCAGGATGCGCGGCTGACGAATGCCGAGCTGGCGCAGCGCGTGGGGCTGTCGGCGGCGCCTTGCTGGCGGCGCGTGCGGGCGCTGGAGGAGGCGGGCTACATCCGCGGCTACCGGGCAGAGATCGACCGGCATCGCATCGGCCTGGGGGTGCTGGCCTTCGTGCGGCTGGATGCCGAGCGCAACCGGGGCGACCTGACGATGGCGATGGAGCAGGCGATCGCCCGCATTCCGGAGGTGGTGTCCTGCCACTACATCAGCGGCACCGGCACCTTCGAGCTGCAGGTGGTGGCGCGCGACCTGGACAGCTTCTCGCAGTTCGCGCGCACGGTGCTGCTCAACCTGCCCAACGTCAAGGACATGCACACCAGCTTCTCGCTGGGCGAGGTCAAGGCGGGCGGGGCGCTGCCCCTGGGCCATCTGACGCCGCCGGTGCGTACACCCTCGCGCAGCGCGGCCTGAGCGGCGGCGCGACAATCGGGCCGCATGTCCGACCGGCCCCCCTGCGTTTCCCGACCTGATCCCGCGAGCCACTCCGAGGAGGCTCCGTCCGCTGCCGACGCCTCGCGGGTCGCCGA
>NZ_ALEE01000748.1 GCF_000282995.1 Melaminivora alkalimesophila | reverse complement strand
GGGTCGCCGATGCGGCCGAGTCGGCCGCATCCGGGGGGCTCGCGCAGGGCAAGGTGCGGCGCGCGCCGGAGTCGGCCTTCGCGCCGCTGGCGGTGCCGGTGTTCCGCATGCTGTGGCTGACCTGGCTGGCGGCCAACACCTGCATGTGGATGAACGACGTGGCCACCGCCTGGTTGATGACCACGCTGACGACCTCGCCGGTGCTGGTGGCGCTGGTGCAGACGGCGTCCACGCTGCCGGTGTTCCTGCTGGGGTTGCCGAGCGGGGCGCTGGCCGACATCCTGGACCGGCGGCGCTATTTCATGTTCACCCAGTTCTGGGTGGCGGCCGTGGCGGTGGTGCTGTGCCTGGCGATCCTGCGGGGCGGGCTGAACGCCTGGACGCTGCTGGCACTCACCTTCGCCAACGGCATCGGCCTGGCGATGCGCTGGCCGGTGTTCGCAGCCATCGTGCCGGAGCTGGTGGCGCGCCCGCAGCTGCCGGCGGCGCTGGCGCTGAACGGGGTGGCGATGAACGCCTCGCGCATCATCGGCCCGCTGCTGGCGGGGGCCATCATCGCCAGCGTCGGCAGCGCCTGGGTGTTCGTGCTGAACGCCCTCCTGTCGGTGATCGCGGGGCTGACCATCATGCGCTGGCGCCGCACGCCCACGCCGCAGCCGCTCGGGCGCGAGCGCCTGGGCAGCGCCATGCGGGTGGGTTTCGTCTTCGTGCGCGAATCGCCGCCGATGCGCGCCGTGCTGTGGCGCATCGCCGTGTTCTTCCTGCACGCGACGGCGCTGCTGGCGCTGCTGCCGCTGGTGGCGCGCGGGCTGGAGGGCGGCGACGCCGGCACCTTCACGTTGCTGCTGGCGTCCATGGGCGCGGGCGCGATTGCCTCGGCCACTTTCCTGCCGCGCCTGCGCCAGCGTATGTCCATGGACCAGCTGGTGGCGCGCGGCACGCTGGCGCAGGCGCTCACCACCGCCGC
>NZ_ALEE01000747.1 GCF_000282995.1 Melaminivora alkalimesophila | reverse complement strand
GGCCGCCATGGCGGTCGCGCCGAACGTGTACGTGGCGGTGCCGGCGATGGTGCTCGGCGGGGCGGCGTGGCTGACCACGGCGAACTCGCTGTCGGTGGCGGCGCAGATGGCGCTGCCCAACTGGGTGCGTGCGCGCGGCATGTCGATCTACCAGATGTCGATCATGGGGGCGACGGCGGCGGGCGCGGCGCTGTGGGGGCAGGTGGCTTCCTGGACCAGCGTGCACGCGAGCCTGGCGCTGGCGGCGCTGTCGGGCGTGGCGCTGATGCTGCTGGTGCAGCGGGTGGTTCCGGGGCGCCATGCGGACGAAGACCTGAGCCCGGCGCTGGCCGGCTTCCAGCGTCCGCAGGCGCAGAC
>NZ_ALEE01000746.1 GCF_000282995.1 Melaminivora alkalimesophila | reverse complement strand
CGCAGGCGCAGACCCCGCCGGCCACGGGGCTGCGCCTGGTGACCACCATCGAATACGTCATCAACCCGGCGCGGGCGGCGGAGTTTCGCGCCGTCATGCAGGAAAGCCGGCGGGCACGCCTGCGCGCCGGGGCGCTGTCGTGGGAGCTGCAGCACGACATTGAGGATCCGCGCCGCTACGTCGAGCGGATCGTGGACGAGTCCTGGACCGAGCACCTGCGCCGCTTCGAGCGCGTGACGGCCTCGGATGTGGCGCTGCGGGATCGGCGCTTCGCCTTTCACGTGGCCGAGGCGCCGCCGGTGGTCTCGCGCTACGTGGTGGAAGGGGAATAGGGCGCGGTGCCGCCGGGTTTGCCAGGCGCTTCGAGCGGCAGCTTAGAGAGCAGCGCCTCCAGGCACTCGGTCAGGTGGGCCTGCAGGGGATCGGGCGCAGGGGCGGCGCCGTCCAGTGCGTCCAGCAGCACCGGCCAGCGGGCAGCGATGGCGTCGGAGACCAGGGCCTGCCAGCGGGCAGCGAGCATCGGATCGACGCCCTGTGGCAACCGCGCCTGGTGGGCGAGCGCAAGGTAATGCAGGCAGGCGGCCTCCACCAGGGCGCGCCGGGTTTCCTGGAGGCTGCCGCGCCGCTGGCGTGCGCGCAGTGCCCAGGCGCCGACGCCGCCGAGCAGGGCGCCCACGGCGGTTCCGGCGCCCAGCGTCAGGCCGCCCAGGCCCAGATCGACCAGCGCGCCTGCCTTGGCGCCTGCTGCCGCCCCTGCAGCGGCACCG
This sequence comes from Melaminivora alkalimesophila, assembly GCF_000282995.1. Lineage (GTDB taxonomy): Bacteria > Pseudomonadota > Gammaproteobacteria > Burkholderiales > Burkholderiaceae_C > Melaminivora > Melaminivora alkalimesophila. The sequence goes on along the minus strand of NZ_ALEE01000746.1, from coordinate 69 downwards.
GCCGAGGTGCCGACCACGGACAGCATGTCGGGGCCTGGGGCCGCCCCGTCCGCCGTGTCGTGGCGGGGC
>NZ_ALEE01000745.1 GCF_000282995.1 Melaminivora alkalimesophila | reverse complement strand
GGGGGGGGCCGCCCGCGGCCACGGCGTCCGCGGTCGGCTCCTGAGCGGGCAGGCGATGCAGGGCACGCAGGGCCGTGTCCAGCGCCCGCCACTCGCGTGCCAGCGCATCGGCGGCTCGGCCATCCCGCACGAGCGCCGCGCAGCCGCGCAAGTGCTGCGCCAGCAGCAGCGTGGCTGCAGCGAAACGGCGGCGATTGTCCCCCTCCCACGCGGTCTGCAGGCGGGCGAGGGCGGCGGCGCGTTCGGGCAGGAGGGTGCGCAGGCGCACGAACAGCTGCGCCTCGCGCGGCCAGCTGGCACCCCAGTCGGTCCAGCGCAGATGCAGGCGGGGCGCCTGCTGCCAGGGTTGCGGCAGCCGAGTGGCGGGCACGTTCCGCCAGGCGAACAGCACGGCGTCCACGCCGGCAGCGGTGGCTGCGTCTTGTGCCACAACGAAGTGCAGCCGGTCGCGAACCGGGCCGGCGTCGCCCGCATGCAGCTCCTGCAGGTGCACGAGCGCGCGGACCTGCGCCTCGTCGATGCCGGCTACGCCCAGCACGATCCGGGCCGGCAGGGCAGCACGCAGGGCATCGAAGGCAGGCGCCTGCAGGTCCAGCAGGCAGCGCCTGGACAGGCGCACCTCGCGCCAGCGTGCGGCGGCGGCCAGCAGCAGGCGCGGCAGCACCACCACCAGCACCAGCAGTCCCACGTACATCCATACCCACCGGTTGCCGGCGGCGCCCTGGCCGGCGAAATCCTGCGCCGCGGCGATCTCCTCCAGGGAAAAGGGCGCAAGGCCGGTGAGCGCCGTGAGGGGCCAGAACAGGACGCGCGCAATGGCGTGCACTTGCGCTGCATCGAGGAAGGTGCTTTCCCAGCCGAACTGGTAGCGCACCACCAGACCGCGCAGCAGCAGCGACAGTGCCAGCCCCGCAGCCCCTGCGGCGGCGCACAGGTGCAGCACGCGGTCGATGCGCGCACCCTGCAGCGCGCCCGTGTGTTCGAGCCAACGCAGGTGGAAGTCGGCGCCGATGCGCGCCAGCAGGCCCCGTCCGCGCCGGCGGCCGGGGCGGAATCCACGCTGCAGCCACCCGTGCAGCCAGCGCACCGGGCGCGGCGGCCCG
>NZ_ALEE01000744.1 GCF_000282995.1 Melaminivora alkalimesophila | reverse complement strand
GGCGGCCCGCCGGGCAGGCTGGCCTGCGGGGTGCCCATGCGGCGGCGCAGGCCTTTCCAGGCCAGCAGACCGTAGACGGCGAGATTCCAGGCGAGCACGAGCAGCAACGGCGGCGAGAGCAGGTCCACCCGGTGCGCGTTCGCGATCCGGTCGGCCGCGAGTCCGGCAAGCAGGGCTGCCAGCGGCGCCGCCCAGGCAGCCCAGCGCCAGCGGCGCAGGCCCTCGCGCAGTGCGGCCAGCGCGGGTTCGCGCGCGACTGCGTGGCGCAGCATGCCTTCCGCCCAGGGCCGCAGCACGTCTTCCAGCCGGGCGGGGGACGCATCCGGCGAGGGTGCCGCCTGCCGCAGCGCATCGGCGAGCAGCGCCTCGCGCTCGGCCGCGCTGACCAGCGCGTGCTGTGTGTCGAGCTGCTCGATGCCCTGTGCCAACAGCACGTCGCGCAGCGCCGCTTCGTCCAGGCGCAGGCTGGCGGCGGGAGGCGCCTGCATGCCGGGCTGGCGCGCATGCCCCATGGCTAGCCGCCGGGGTTCATTTCGGCCACAGCGCCCACAGCCGCAGCCCCTGCTTGAGCCGGCCGGCGATCTCGCCCGCCTGTTCGCCCCAGCCGGTGAAGTAATCCGCCCGCACCGCGCCGACGATGGCGCTGCCCGTGTCCTGGGCCAGCACCAGGCGCGACAGCTGCACCGTCGGGCCGCTGGAGGCGAGCCACACCGGGGTGCCGTAGGGGATGCTGGCGCGGTCGACGGCGATCGAGCGCCCGGGGGTGAGCGGCACGCCCTGCGCCCCGCGCGGGCCGAAGCCGGCGTCCAGCGCGTCCAGCGGCTCCTCCCGGAAGAACACGTAGCGCGGGTTGGCCCACAGCATTTCCTGCACGCGATGCGGGTTGGCCTGGGTCCAGGCCGAGATGCCGGGCCAGGTCGCGTCGCGCACCAGCCCCTGGTCGAGCAGCCAGCGGCCGACGCTCTTGTAGGGGTGGTCGTTGGTGCCGGCGTAGGCCAGGCGCACCATGCGCGTGCTGCCGTCGGCCTCGCGCACCCGCAGACGGCCCGAGCCCTGGATGTGCAGCACCAGCGCCTGCACCGGGTCGCGCACCCAGGCGATGGCGCGGCCGGCGAGCTGGGCTTGCACCTCGGGCAGGGTGTCGATCTGCTGGCGTGTGTACCAGGGCTTGCGCACCCCCAGGTCGGCGGGCGGGCGGTAGAGGGGCACGTTGAAGCCCGCGCCCGGCTGGCGCGAGGCCTCCAGGTACGGCTCGAAATAGCCCGTGAGCAGCCCTTCGCCGCTGCCGTCCTGGGCCTCGATGCGGTAGGGCTGCAGGCGCTCGACCATCCAGGCGCGCTGCTCGGCGTCGCTGGCGATGGACAGCCGGCGCACGTCCCCGCACAACGGCGCGAAGGCCGGCGGCGGGCGCTCGCAGCTGCGCAGCCAGGCGTTCCAGGCCTCGTGCAGCGCGTCGTCCTCGAAGCCGGGCAGTTCGCTCCACGCCGCCGGTACCCAGCGGCTCTTGGCCACGCCCGACGGGGGAGCAGGCGGCGCGGGCACGGCCGGGGCAGCGCCGGTCGAGGGTCCGGGCGCGGGCGCGGAAGGCCGCCGGGTGGAGCATGCGGCGATGCTTCCTACAATCAGTGCGAGGACAAGCAAGCGCAGGAGGCGGGAGTTCATGACAGTGATTTTGCTCGAAGCGCTGCTGGCGCTGGTGATCCTGCTGGGGATCGTGTGGTGGACCATGTTTGCCGGCCGCAAGCGTGGCGAGCTGCCGCCGCCTGACGCCGCCGATCGG
>NZ_ALEE01000743.1 GCF_000282995.1 Melaminivora alkalimesophila | reverse complement strand
CGCCGCCGATCGGCAGGAGGAGGGGCGCGAGGGGCCGCGCTGACGGCGCCCTTCCACTGCGCCTGCGGACACTTGTTGACCGTGCCGGCGCCGCGCTGGCCAGCCGTCCTACAGCCCGCGGCCCGGCTTGCTCCTACGCTGTGCAGCAGCGGCCGGCCCGTGCCGGGCGGCCTTTTTGCATCCGTACAGCCAGGAGCCTTCCCATGCGCAGACCTCTCGCCATCGCCACCATCACCCTCGCCGCCCTCGCCACCGGCTGTGCCGGCATGAGCGACACGCAACGCCGCACCGCCACCGGTGCCGGCGTCGGCGCCCTGGGAGGCGCGGCCATCGGCGCCGTGACCGGCGGCAATGCCGGCACCGGCGCCGTGATCGGGGCGGGCGTGGGCGCCCTGGGCAGCTACATCTGGTCGCAGCGCATGGAGCGCCAGCGCCAGGACATGCAGGCCGCCACGCAGGGCACCGGCGTCACCGTGACCCAGACGGCCGACAACCAGCTCAAGCTGGACATTCCCAGCGACATCTCGTTCGCCACCAACCGCGCCGACATCCAGCCCAACTTCCAGCCGATCCTCGACCAGTTCGCCGAGGGCCTGCGCAACAACCCCAACGCCGAGGTGCGCATCATCGGCCACACCGACTCCACCGGTACCGACGCGATCAACAACCCGCTGTCGGTCGAGCGCGCGACCAGCACGCGCAACTACCTGACGGCGCGGGGCGTGAGCGGGGCGCGCATCCACGTCGAGGGCCGGGGCTCGCGCGAGCCCATCGCCAGCAACGACACGGCTGAAGGGCGCGCGCGCAACCGCCGCGTCGAGATCTACGTCGGCGAGCGCCAGGGCGGCTGAGTGGCGCCCCCGGCGCGTCAGGCCGGGGCCGGTCCGGCGCGCAGCAGGTTCGCCAGCTCCACCGCCGAGCGCACCTGCATCTTGTCGAAGACGCGCGCGCGGTGCACCTCCACCGTGCGCACGCTGATAGAGAGCTGATCGGCGATCAGCTTGTTGGGCAAGCCCTCGACGACCAGCCGCATCACTTCGTGCTCGCGCTCGGTGAGCTCGGCCAGCCGCTGCTGCACGCGGCACTGCGCGCGCTGCTGGGTAAGGCGCTCGGCCGACAGGGCCAGCGCCGCCTGGATGCGATCCACCAGCTGGTTGTCGGAAAAGGGCTTCTCGCAGAAGTCGAAGGCGCCGCGCTTGACGGTGTCCACGGCCGTCGGCACGTCGGCGTGGCCAGTCAGGAAAATCACCGGAATGGTGGCCGTGTCACCGCGCTCGAGCATCCGGTCGAACAGCGCCAAGCCGCTCATCCCCGGCATGCGCACATCCAGCAGCAGGCAGCTGGGCTGGCGCTGGCCGACCCCGCGCGCAGCGCGCTCGCTCAGCATCGCCTCGAAGGCCTCGGCGCTGGCAAAGCCCTCGCTCAGCACACGGCGCGAGCGCAACAGCCAGGCCAGGGCCTCGCGCACCTCGGCGTCGTCGTCCACGATGTAGACGGTGGCGGGGCTGGGCGGATGCGAAGGATGCATGGGTGTCTCAGGGCCTGGAAGATGCGCAGGGCAGCGTGAAGGCGAATACCGTACCACGTGGCTGGCGAGGCGCCCACCACAGGTGGCCGCCGTGTTGCTCGACCACGGTGCGGCACAGGCTCAGGCCCAAGCCCATGCCCTCGGCGCGGGTGGTGTAGAAGGGGGTGAACAGGCGCTCGGCCACGTCCGCGTCGATGCCGCTGCCGTTGTCCGCCACCGAGAGCTCGAGCCACGCAGGGCTGCTGCCACGGCTTGCCCGGCGGGCGCGCAGCTCCAGCACGGGCGGCGCGTCCGCCCCCTGCCCCGATGGCGCCGCCCCGTCCATGGCCTGCATGGCGTTGCGCGTCAGGTTCAGCAGCACCTGCTCGACCATGGTCGCGTCGCACAGCGCCGGGGGCAGGTCGGGGTCGATCTCCAGCCGCATTTGGACCCCGAGCTTCTGGGCCTGCAGGCGGATGATCGGCAGCACGGCGTCGAACAGCACGCCCACCTCGACCGCCGCGCGCGCGTGCGGGCGGCGGCGCACGAAGTCGTGCACGCTCTTGATGACACGCCCGGCGCGCTCGGCCTGGGCCGCGATGCGCTCCAGCGCCAGCCGGATCTCCGCCCACTGCGCATCCGCCGGCGACGGCGTGAGCAGGTTCAGGGAGCCGGTGGCGTAGCTGGCGATTGCCACCAGCGGCTGGTTCAGCTCGTGGCTCAGCAGCGAAGCCATCTCGCCCACGGTCGCCAAGCGCGCCGTGGCCTGCAGGCGCTCGTGCGTGGTGCGCGAGAGTTCCTCGGCGCGGCGCTGCTCGCTCACATCCAGGATCGAGCCCATCCAGCCGGTGTGCAGCCCCTGGGCGTTGATCAGTGGCGCTTCGTAGATCATCACCGGAAAGCGCGTGCCGTCGCTGCGCAGGAACACCGACTCGTAGCCGGCGGCCGGCGGGCTGGCGCGG
>NZ_ALEE01000742.1 GCF_000282995.1 Melaminivora alkalimesophila | reverse complement strand
CGGGCTGGCGCGGTTCGCCAGCCGGCGCTCCTGGCGCGCGGTGTATTCCTCGGCGTGCTCGGGCGGCCAATAGGGCAGGGGCGCGCCGCGCCCGACGATCTCGCTGGCCGGCAGGCCGACCATGGCGCAGAAAGCCGGGTTCACGTAGGTCACGCGCCCCCGCAGGTCGCGCGCGCGCAGCCCGGTGACGAGCGAATCCTCCATCGCCTTGCGCAGCGCCAGCGCCTCCGCCAGGTCGCGTTCGGCGCGCAGGCGCCGGCGCGTGTCGCGCAGCAGCACGGCCAGCACCGACACCAGCGCGATCGACATTGCCGTGACCAGCGCCGTGAGCACGTTCGGAAACAGGCTGGGCGCCGCGTGCCAGCCGTCCAGGCGCAGCACCAGCGTGGTGCCCGGCAGGTCGATCAGCTGGCGCGCGGTGAACACGCGCGAGCCGCGCCGCTGGGCCCCGACCACCGCCAGGCGCGTTCCATCCGCTTCCGTGAAGGAGACCTCCTGGCTGCGCCCCAGCAGGGGCCCCACGACGTCGGCGAGCAGGATCTGCAGGGAGTAGGTGGCGACCACGTAGCCGCGCACCCGGCCCGCCTGGACCAGCGGGATGCACAGTTCCATCATCTCCATGCCGGTGCCGCCGGGCAGGGGCTGGTAGTAGCTGCTGGAGTAGGACGCCGCCATCAGCCGGCGCGCGTTGGTGCAGGCGAGCGCGGCCTCGGAGTGCGTGGCTCCCGGCTCGGTGAGCTGGGGCATGGCGCTGTGCCAGGGGGAGTGAAGGGTGGCCGCCGGCGCCATGCCGGCGTCGCGCCACTGCAGCCGCACGAGTTCGCGCTGGCGCGCCAGCAGCTCGCGGCCGGCGCCTTCCCACTGCGCCGGCGCCTCAGGTTCGGCCGGCAGGGCGCCCAGGTCGCGCAGATTGGCGCCGAGGCGCTGGCGCAGGTCCGCCAGGGCGTCGGCGGCATCGCGGTCCAGCCGCTCCTGCACCTGGCTGGCCTCGTAGCGGCCGGCGAGCCAGACCAGCGTGACCAGGATGCTCGCCACCAGCGCCGCCAGCAGCGCCCACAGCGACCAGCGCCGCCAGGCCAGCAGCCAGCGGTGCGGCAGGGG
>NZ_ALEE01000741.1 GCF_000282995.1 Melaminivora alkalimesophila | reverse complement strand
GTGCGCCGGCCGTTCTCGTGGCGGCCGCCCTGGGCGGGGGCGAGCACGTAGGCGAGGTTTTCCACCGCCCGGGCCCGCAGCAGCAGCTCCCAGTGGGCCTGCCCGGTGGTGTAGGTGAAGGCGCTGGGCACCAGCAGCAGGTCGGCCCCGGCGCGGGCGTGCTGCCGGTACAGCTCGGGAAAGCGCAGGTCGTAGCAGACCGACAGCCCCACGCGCCAGCCCGTGCCGTCGCTGGACGGCAGGTCGAATTGCACGACCTCGCTTCCCGCGGCAATGGTGCGGGCCTCGTCGAACTGCTCGTCGCCGTTGTCCAGGCGGAACAGGTGCATCTTGTCGTAGCGCGCCACGCAGCGGCCGTCGGACGCATAGACCAAGCTGCTGTTGTGCACCCGGCCGGGCTGCGGGCAGGTCAGCGGCAGGGTTCCGCCAACGATCCACAGGCCGAGCTCGCGCGCCGTGCGGGCCAGGAAGTCCTGCACCGGCCCATCGCCGAAGGCCTCGGCGCAGCCGAGCTTGTCTTCCTCGCGCAGGCCCATGGCGCTCCAGTACTCGGGCAGCGCGGCCAGCTCGGCGCCGGCGCGCGCGGCCTGCTCGAGCAGCGTGCGCGCCAGGCGCTGGTTGTCTTCGGGGTTGGTGCCCGAGACCATCTGGATGGCGGCAATCTTCATGGCTTGTCTCCGGAGGATGGGGGTGGGCCGGCGGGGCGCGGGCTGCGCGGCAGGCGCTGCACGCGCGGCTCGTCCCAGGTGCCGTCGATGCGGAATTCCTGCGTCGCGGCCTGCATCAGCGGACCGCGCAGGAACATCTGCGCGAGGAAGCTGCTCAGCCCGATGACCGGGTTGATGGCGGTGGCCACGAGCGAAGCCGTCATGGCGTTGATCTCGGGCACGACCACCACGTGCAGGTCCTGGGTCTCCCGGTCGATGTCGGCCTCGCCTTCCATCAGCACGGCGGCATTCACGCCCTTCATCTGCAGGTTGTTGGTGCGCGCCACGCCCCGGTCGATGGCCACGTCGCCGCGCACGAAGTCGAAGGCAAAACCTTCGCTGAAGACATCCCGGAAGTCCAGCGCCAGCCGGCGCGGCAGCGACTGCAGGCTCAGGACGCTGAGCAGCTTGGCCAGGCCGGGTTCCGCCTTGAGGAACTGGCCGGCGTTCATCTGCATGTGCAGCTGCCCTGTCATGCTGGCGTAGTCGGGCGCCAGCGGCGAGCCGAGCCAGGCCACGTTGCCATCCAGCCGCCCGCTGCCGCGGCGCAGCACGCCGTCCATCCCGAAGCGCGCCAGCAGTGCGCCCGAGTCGGCCACGTCCAGCGTGAAGCGCAGGGCAGTGCGCCGGCGCTGCCCCGCGCCGGAGGCGCCGCCCAGCAACGCCCAGTTGCCGTTCGAGCGCAGGCGCGCCTCCGGCACGGTGAGGTCAAAGCGCGCCAGGCGCCATTCGCGCTGCTCTCCCGCCGCGCGGTTCTGGGCCTCGATCTCCAGCCGCCCGAGCGAGCGGCCGCGCAGCTGGAAGTCCTGCACCACCACGTCCAGTGCGGGCAGGGCCTGCTGGCCCGCCTGCGCGTCGTCGAGCAGCGCGTCGAGCGGCTCGCCTTCGGCCTGCGGCAACGCCAGGCGCGCCAGCCGGGCGCTCAGCCGTCCGGGCTCGGCGCCCTCCCCAGGCTGGTAGTGCAGGTAGCCGTTGAGCTCGGCCGCATCCACGCTCGCGCGCCAGCCGGCGCCGTCGCGCGAGATGCCGGCGACGACGTTGCGCAGCGCCCGGCCCTGCAGGCCGAGCGTGCCGGCACGCAGTCCGATGCGGTCCGGCAGGTAGGCCTCCACGGCGTCCGCCGCACTGGCCTGCAGGTGTGGGCGTGGGGGGGTGCCGCCCGCCGCGGCGGCGGGCTCCTGCGTGTGCAGCAGCGCCATCCAGCCGTCCACGTCCAGGGCATCGAACACGGCGTTGGCCACGACTCCCCGCTCTGGCAGCGCCAGCGGCTCGCGTGCCGCGTCGCCGACGGCGATGCTGCCGCGCAGCACCCGCGCATCGCCACCTTCCTGGAGGCTCCGCTCGTAGGCCAGCTGGACAGTCTCTCCGATCCGGATGTCCAGCCGGTCTTCCTGCGCGCCCCCTCCCGGGCCGCGCGCGCGCCGCTGCACCTGCAGCGGCAGCG
>NZ_ALEE01000740.1 GCF_000282995.1 Melaminivora alkalimesophila | reverse complement strand
GGCAGCGCCGCGGCCGCGGCCTTGTCCAGAGGCGCCGGCAAGTCCAGCGCGAGCCCGCGCAGGTCGCTGGAGATGTCCAGCTCCACCAGCCCGCGGCGCACGCCCAGTTCCAGCGCATAGCCGGTGCTGCCGCTGGCGCGCCCGGCCAGGCGCGCGGCCAACCCCGGCAGCTCGCCCGTGCGCAGGCCTTCGGCGCTGGCGGTGCCCCGCGCACGCACGCGCACGGCGGGACCCTCCTCGCCCGCGGCGCTGGCGCGCATCCCGCCTTCCAGCCGCAGCTCGCCGCCGAGCGCGCGGCCCTGCAGCTCTTCCAGCGCGAAGCCGCCTTCATCGAACTGCACGGCTCCGCGCAGGGCGCGTATCCAGGGTGTCTGCGGCAGCATCTGCACGTCGTTGCCGCCCAGCTGCACGCGCCCGCGCACGGTCGCCCGCTCCAGCGTGCCAACCGGCAGGGTGAGGCCCAGCTGCAGGGCAGCCGGGCCGGTGGCGCTGGCCGCATCCAGTGCGCCCTGCGTGAGCCCGGCGACCGGCGAGCCGCGCACCAGGGACAGCATGTCGCCCAGCGGCCCGCGCACCTCGCCATCGACCTGCACCACGGGGTGTTCCAGGTCGTCGATGCGTGCCTGCAGAGGACCGGCGCGCAGGCGGCCGAAGCCTGCGAAGCTGCCGCGCGCGTTGCGCACCTGCATGCCGGCGCGGTCGAAGACCAGCTCGCCCGACAGCCCGGACAGCGCCGGCCAGGGCGCCTCGGTGACAGGGCGCAGCGCGGCCGGCACATAGGCGTAGTCCACGCCCTGAACCTGCGCCGTGACGCGGAACTCTCCGCTTGGCACATGGGCGAAGGGAAAATCCCGCAGGTCACCCCGGACACGGAATTGCACCTGGCTGGCGCGCCCGGTCCGCACGGCGTCACGCACATAATGGCGCGCCTCGGCCGGCACGGCCAGCGGCAGGTAGCGGTGCACGCGCGCGCCGTCGGCGCGCACCAGCCGCCCCGACAGATCCAGGACCCCAGGCAAGCGCCGCCCCGCCGCGTCGCCGGTGTGCCACTCCAGGCGGGCCTCGCCCTCGGCGTCGGCATTGGCAAAGCGCAGGGCCGGGGCCTGCACGCTGATGCGCTCGCCCTCCACCTGCCAGCGCACCGTGCCCGCCAGCCTCTGCAGCGGCACGTCCGCCTCCTCGAACACCGTGGGAAGGCGCAACACGCCCTGCGCGAGCGACAGCGTTGCCTGGCCGCCGGACTGGTCCAGGCTCAGCTGCAGATCCAGCCCGCGCAGCCCGGCGGGCGCGTCGGCCGTGTCCATGCCCACGGACAGGCCCCGTGCCTGGGCGCGCAGCCGGTAGCTGCGGGGTGCCGCAAGCGGCCCGCGCCAGTGCGCCTCCAGGTCCTGCACGCTGCCGGCAGGCGCATGGCGCTGCAGCGCCCCGCGGATATCGTCACCCAGCGGCAGGCGCGCCGCCACCTGCGCCAGTGCCTCCAGGTCCAGCGCGCTCGCCTGCAGCTCGCCCTCGGCGGTCTCCGCCGTGCCGGTATGGCGCAGCAGCAGGTCGCCGCCCGGCCAGTGCAGACCCGAGCCGGTGCGAAAGCGCAAGCCCTGGGCCGTGAGCTCGAAACCCTGCTCCAGCCGCCGCGCCCCGGCGCGGCCTTGCACGTCCTGCAGCGCCAGCGGCTGCAGGCCCTCGTCCAGCGTCGCTTCGACCTCCGCCAGTGCCAGATCGGCCAGCGCGCCGCTCACCGCCCCCCGCCGCACGTCGGCCCAGGCGCGCAGCCGGCCCGAGCCCCGCGCCACCCGCACGCGCCCCAGGTCCAGGTGCTGCCCCAGGCGCGAGACGTCCACCTGCGGAAAATCCGCGTAAAGCTCGCCGCTCCACTGCTGCCAGCGCCCCGCGTGCGTGCTCAGCAGCGGCTGGCGGAACTGGCCGCGCAGCGAGAAGCGCTCGCCCCAGCCTTCGGACGGCGTGGCGTCCAGGCGCAGGGCGTGGCGGCGGGCGCCATTGCGGATCACGAGGTCGACCTGCGTGAGTGCCAGGGGCGGCGCGCCGCGCAGCCGGTCGGCAAAGCGCAGCGTACCGCCGCGGATCGCCAGCTCCGGCTGGGCGAACAACCAGTCGGCGGCGCGGCTGTCGGCTTCGCCACTGGCCCGAAAGGCGATGCCGGCCACCAGGATCCGGCCGTCGGCGGTGCGCTCCACGTCCAGCTCGGGAGCTTCCAGATAGACCTGCTCGAAGCCCAGGCGCAGCAGCGAGCGCGGCGAGAGCGCCACCACCACGCGCGGCATGCGCAGCGCCGCCTGCCCGGACGGATCCAGCAGGACCACGTCCGACAGTTCCACCGCCGGGATCGCCCCCTCGCTGCGCGCCGCCAGTGCGCCGATGCGCACCGGTACCCCCAGCGCCCGCTGGGCCTGGCGCTCCAGCGCCGGGCGCAGGCTGTCGATGCGCGGCACAATCCAGACATGCAAGGCCGCCCAGGAGGCCGCCAGCACGAGCCAGGCCGCCGCCGCCAGCGCCAGCGCCCACCGCGCGGCCCCCGCCACCCATTTCAGCAGGCGGGAAGGAGGGGCGGGCAGCTCGGGCATGGCGGATGCGGACAAGTGGCGGAATTATGGCCCGCCGCCTGTTGCCAGGAGAGGCCGTACCGCACTGTTTCGCCGCTTCCATGACGCACCAGCTCCCCGACCAGACCCCGCCCGCGCCGCAAGCCCCCGCCCTGCGGCCGGAGCCACTGTCGGGCCATTCGCGCTTCCTGCAGCGCCTGCATCGCCGCTATGGCGCGCAGCTGCATCTGCTGCCCGCGGGCGTGCCCACGCGCGCCGCCATGGAAGCAGCGTGTGCCACGCTGCAGGCGCATGGGCACGACCTGGGTGCGGCGCTGCGCATCCTGCGCCAGCTGGTCATGGAGCGGCTGATCGTGCTCGATTGCGACGCCGGCGCGCCGCTGGCCGACGTCGTCGCCGCCGTGACCTGCCTGGCGGAGCTGGCGCTCGACCGGGCCTGCGAGCAGGTCCGTGCCGAATTGGACGCGCGCCACGGCGCTCCGCTTGCGCCCGATGGCGCGCCGGTGCCACTGTGGATCGTCGGCATGGGCAAGCTCGGCGCGCGCGAGCTCAACGTCTCCAGCGACATCGACCTGGTCTATGTCTATGGCCACGACGGCGAGACCGCCGGGCGTGCGGACGGGCGCGGCCGGCTGTCCAACCACGAATACTTCGCTCGCGCCGCGCGCGCCATCCAGGCGCTGATCGGCGAGACCACGGAACACGGCTTCGTCTTCCGGGTGGACCTGGCGCTGCGGCCCAACGGCAACTCGGGCGCGCCGGCCTGCTCGCTCGCGGCGCTGGAAGACTACCTGCTGGTGCATGGACGCGAGTGGGAGCGTTTCGCCTGGCTCAAGAGCCGCGTGGTGGCGCCGCGCGCGGCCATCCGCTCGGCCGAGGTGCAGGGGCTGCGCGAAGTGGTGCTGCCCTTCGTCTTCCGGCGCTACCTGGACTACAGCGTGTTCGATGCGCTGCGCGTGCTGCACCGCCAGATCCGCGAGCACGCCGCGCGCCGCAGCAGCGGCCACCCCGAGCGCGCCAACGACGTGAAGCTCTCGCGCGGCGGCATCCGCGAGGTGGAATTCATCGTGCAGCTGCTGCAGGTGGTGCGCGGCGGGCAGTTTCCCGAGCTGCGCTGCCGCCCGACCCTGGAGGCCATCGGGCGCCTGGTGCGCGCAGGGCTGATGCCCGAGGAAACCGGAGAAGCGCTCGCGCAGGCCTACACCTTCCTGCGCCGGGTCGAGCACCGCATCCAGTACCTGGACGACCAGCAGACGCATGTGCTGCCCACGCGCGACGACGACCTTGCCTGGATCGCCGCCACGCTCGGCCTGTCGTGCTGCGATTTCCTGCGCGAGCTCGACGGCCACCGCGAGCTGGTGGCGCAGGAATTCGACCGGTTGCTTGGGGGGCCGCAGCCACACAGGAGCTGCACCGGCGGGGCCTGCCCGGGCCCGCGCGCCGCTGCGGCCGCGGCC
>NZ_ALEE01000739.1 GCF_000282995.1 Melaminivora alkalimesophila | reverse complement strand
GGCGGAGCAGCTGCCGGCGGCGCTGCGCGAGCGCGTGCTCGCCTGGAAGGACCATGCGCGTGTGCAGGCGCTGCGCGAGCAGGCGCGCGTGCGGCTGGCGCGCGTGGTGCTGGTGACGGGCCGCTGGCTGGCCGATGGCCGCGTCAGCGAGCAGGCGGCGCTGCGGCTGCTCGACTGGCTCGAGCCGCTGCTGCGCCGCGAGAGCTACCTGGCGCTGCTGCTGGAGCGCCCGGCGGTGCATGAGCAGCTGCTGCACCTGCTGGGCACCGCCCGCTGGCCGGCGCGCTACATGCTGCAGCACCCGGGGGTGATCGACGAGCTGGCGGGCGGCGCGATCCTGAACGAACGTTTCGACCCCGAGGCCTTCGAGGCCGAGCTGGAGCTGCGGCTGGCGGCGCTCGTGTCCACCGCCGAGGACGACGAGGAGAACCTGCTGGACCTGCTGCGCCGCGCGCACCATGCGGAGCTGTTTCGCACCCTGGCGCGCGACGTGCAGGGGCGGCTGACGGTGGAGCAGGTGGCGGACGACCTGTCGCTGCTGGCCGACAGCGTGCTGCGCGTGACCAGCCGCTGGTGCTGGGCGCGCTTTAAGGCGCGCCACCGCGAGGAACCGGCCTTTGCCATCATCGGCTACGGCAAGCTCGGCGGCAAGGAACTGGGCTACGGCAGCGACCTGGACATCGTCTTCGTCTTCGATGACGACGACGAGCGCGCTCCCGAGGTCTATGCCGCCTTCGCGCGCCGGCTGATCAACTGGCTGACCGTGAAGACGGGCGAGGGCGACCTGTTCGAGATCGACACCGAGCTGCGCCCGAACGGCAGCTCGGGCCTGCTGGTCACGAGCTTTGCCGCCTACGCCGACTACCAGTGCCAGCGCGGCAGCAACACCGCCTGGACCTGGGAGCACCAGGCCATGACGCGCGCGCGCTTCGTGCTCGGCGCCCCGGCGCTGCGGGCGCGCTTCGACGCCGTGCGCCAGGCGGTCATCACTGCCGAGCGCGACGTGCAGGCGCTGGCCGGCGAGATCATCGCCATGCGTGAGCGGCTGCACGCCGCCCATCCGGTGGCGCCGGGCTGGTTCGAGGTCAAGCACAGCAGTGGCGGCATGCTGGACGCCGAGTTCGCCGTGCAGTACCTGGTGCTGGCCCACTCGCGCGCCCATCCGCAGCTGCAGGACAACGTCGGCAACATCGCGCTGCTGCTGCGCGCCGAGTCAGCCGGCCTGCTGCCGGCGGG
>NZ_ALEE01000738.1 GCF_000282995.1 Melaminivora alkalimesophila | reverse complement strand
CGGGCGTGGGGCAGGCCGCTGCCGACGCCTATCGCACGCTGCGACAGGCGCAGCACCGCGCGCGCCTGGACGAGGAGCCGACCCGCGTTCCGCAGGATCGGCTGGCGCCCGAGCGCGCCGCCGTGCAGGCTCTCTGGCAGGCCGTCTTCGGCTGAAGCCACGCGGCCCCGGCCCCTCGACTCCCCGCGCTTGTCCTACAGGCGCCGGGCCGGCAGATGTCCAGAATCGCCCGGCCGCCACCCTGACCCTGCTGCCGCGCCTTTCACTGGATTCAAACAAACGTTTGATTTCATGCTGTAATGCGCAGCCATCCATGTCCGCTCGCACTGTTCTCCATCGATCCTGCCTCGTCCGCCCCGACGCGGGGAGCGAACCCTTGCCCGCGAGGATGCGGCTGCTGCTGGCTGCGCTGCGGCTGTTCTCCGAGCAGGGCTACGACCGCACCACCATCCGCGCCATCGCTGCGGAGGCACAGGCAAACGTGGCGGCCGTACACTATTACTTCGGCGACAAGGCGGCGCTGTACGCGGCGCTGTTTTCCGAACCGGCCTTCAGTTCCATGGCTTCGCTGGTGCCCGATTTCACCCGGCCCGGCCTCAGCCTGCGTGCCGCCCTGCAGCGTTTCTTCCAGGGGGCGCTCGCACCGCTGCACCATGGCGAGCTGGCGCGCCAGATGGCGCACCTGTACATGCGCGAGATGCTGGAGCCCGCAGACCAGCGCCAGCCGGCGCTCGAGCGCGACATCGACCTGTCCAGCCGCGCATTGACCGAGTTGCTGCAGCGCCACCTGGGGCTGGCGACGCCGGACGACGAGTTGCTGAGGCTCGCCTACACCATCGTGGGCCTGGCGCTGCAGCTGTGGTGCCAGCAGGAAGCGCTGCTCGTGCAGCAGCCGC
>NZ_ALEE01000737.1 GCF_000282995.1 Melaminivora alkalimesophila | reverse complement strand
CAGCAGCCGCGGCTGCTGGGCACGCCCGAGGCCATGGGCCACTGGATCGATGGCTTCACGCGCCATTCCCTGGCCATGGTGGCCGCCGAGCGCCGGCGCCGGCGCGCTGCCCATCCTTCTCCTTCCCCGGCTCCTGCGCCATGAACCTGCCCGTCCTGCTCCAATGCGCACGTCCGGTCGCGACGCTCCTGGCCCTGGCGGCCACGGCCGCGCTTGCCGGCTGCACCCTGACTCCGCCTCCGCCCGCGGTGCCTGCGCCCGTGCCGTCCGCCTGGCAGGCGCCGCTGCCGCACGGGGGCAGCGTGGAGCGACTGGGTGCGTGGTGGCACGAGCGGCTGGAAGACCCTGTGCTGCCTGCGCTCATCGCCGACGCCCAGGCGCTCAGCCCCGACGTCGCCCAGGCGGCCGCGCAGCTCGCCCAGGCGCGCGCCCAGGTGGCGGCCGCGCGCTCGGCGCTGCTGCCGCAGGTCGACGGCCAGCTCAACGCCAGCCGCGGCTTCAACGAGCAGCTCATGGCCGTGGCCAGTACGGCCCAGGCGGGCGTGCAGGCGGGCTGGGAGCTGGACCTGTTCGGCCGCGCCGGCGCCCAGCAGCAGGCGGCGCGCGAGCGCAGCGCCGCCGCCCAGGCCCAATGGCACGCCGCGCGCGTGTCGGTGGCGGCCGAGGTGGCGCAGCAATACAGCAACTGGCACCACTGCCGGCGCCAGCAGGCGGTGGCGGAGGCGGATGCGCGCTCGCGCGGCGAGACCGCGCGGCTGTCGGCCGAGAGCGAGCGCGCAGGCTTCACCGCCCCGGCCACGGCCGCACTGGCCAGCGCCAGCCACGCCGACGCCCGGGCGCGGGCGGCACAGCAGCAGCTGCAGTGCGAACTCATCGTCAAGGCGCTGGTGGCGCTCAGCGGGCGCGACGAGCCGACGCTGCGCGAGCAGCTGCAGGCAGCGGCGCCGCTGCGCCCGCCCGCGCAGCTGTTCGCCGTGGATGCGCTGCCGGCCCGGGTGCTGGCCCAGCGGCCGGACCTCCATGCGGCGGAGCGCGAGGTGGCTGCGGCCAGCGCCGAGGTGGGCGCCGCCCAGGCCGAGCGTTACCCGCGCCTGCAGCTGCTCGGATCGGTGGGGCGCGGCTGGGTGTCCACCGGCGGCGCCAGCATGGCCAGCAACACCTGGTCCGTCGGACCGGTGGCGCTCACCCTGCCGCTGTTCGATGGCGGGCGGCGCGCCGCCCAGGTCGATGCCGCCCAGGCGCGCTACGAGGCAGCGGCAGCGCGCTACCGGGGCCTGGCACGCCAGGCGGTGGCCGAGGTCGAGCAGGCACTCGCGCGCCTGGACAGTACGGCCCGGCGCAGCAGCGATGCCGAGCGCGCGGCGGCCGGCTA
>NZ_ALEE01000736.1 GCF_000282995.1 Melaminivora alkalimesophila | reverse complement strand
CTACCGCCGCTCCTTCGAGGCCACCGAGGCACGCTGGACGGCCGGTCTCGCCAGCCTGGTGGAGCTCGAAGATGCGCGCCGCACGCAGCTGGCTTCCGAGATGGCGCTGGTCGCCCTGGAAAACGAGCGCATGGCCGCGTGGATCGCCCTGTACCGGGCGGCGGGCGGCGGCTTCGACCGGGCGGACGTCGAACCGCCCGCGGCGGGGCGACCCGTGGCGCGTCCGCCGGCGGCATCCCCTCCCGCATCCCGCGCCGGCTCCTGAGCCGGCCCTTCCGAATACCGTGACCGTGCTCCTTCCCAAGCCCCGACACACCATGCTGCGCCTGACTCCCGCCCGTTCCCTAATGGCCCTTGCCGTGATCGCCTTGCTGGCCGGCGCCGCGGCCCTGCTGGGCAGCCCCGCCTCGCGGGCCGATGCCCCGGCGCCCGCAGCCGTGGCGCGACCGGCGCTCACCGTCAGCGTGGTGCGGCCGGCGCGCGCCCAGGTGGCACAGCACCTGGCAGCCAACGGCAACATCGCCGCCTGGCAGGAGGCCAGCATCGGCGCCGAGGTCAACGGCATGCGCCTGACCGAGGTGCGCGTGAATGTGGGCGACGTGGTGCGCGCCGGCCAGGTGCTCGCCACCTTCGCCGCCGAGACCACCCAGGCCGAGGTGGCCCAGGCGC
>NZ_ALEE01000735.1 GCF_000282995.1 Melaminivora alkalimesophila | reverse complement strand
CGCGCGCCGCCGCCGCCGATGCCCGGGCGAACGCCGAGCGCGCCGGCACGCTCGCGCAGTCCGGCGCCCTGAGCCAGCAGCAGATCCAGCAGTACGCCACCGCTGCCGAGACGGCGCAGGCGCGCGTGCAGGCGGCGCAGGCGATGCTCGACGCGCAGCAGCTGCGCCTGAAGCACACGCAGGTGCTGGCGCCCGACAGCGGCGTGATCTCGGCGCGCAGCGCCACGGTGGGCGCGGTGGTGGGGGCCGGCGCGGAGCTGTTTCGCCTGGTGCGGCGCGGGCGCCTGGAGTGGCGCGCCGAGGTGGGATCGGCCGACCTGCCGCGCATCCGCGCCGGCCAGCGCGTGCAGGTCACGGCCGCCAGCGGGGCGCAGGTGGAGGGCACGGTGCGCATGGTCGCACCCACGGTCGACCCGCAGACGCGCAACGCGCTGGTCTATGTCGACCTGCCGGCGCACGAGGACGTGCGCGCTGGCATGTTCGCGCGCGGCGAGTTCCTGCTCGGCACGCGCGATGCGCTCACGGTGCCGCTGTCGGCGCTGGTGGTGCGCGACGGTTTTTCCCACGTCTTCGAGGTGGACGACAGCAGCCACGTCACCATGCGCCGCGTGCGCACCGGCGAGCGCGCCGGTGACCGGGTCGAGGTGCTGGAGGGCCTGGAGCCGGCGGCGCGCATCGTCGAGCGCGGCGGGGCCTTCCTGACGGACGGCGACCTGGTGCGCGTCGCCGGGCCCGCGCCGGCCGATGCCGAGCAGCCGCCCGCCGCCAAGCCCTGAAGGAGCGCCTGCCATGAACGTCTCCTCCTGGTCGATCCGCAACCCGATCCCGGCAGCCATGTTCTTCGTGCTGCTGACGCTGGCCGGGCTGCTTGCCTTCCGCACCATGAAGGTGCAGAACTTCCCCGACATGGACCTGCCGGTGGTGATCGTCACGGCGGCCCTGCCGGGCGCGGCGCCCGGGCAGCTGGAGTCCGAGGTGGCGCGCAAGATCGAGAACGCGATCGCCACCACCCAGGGCCTCAAGCACATCACCACCACGCTGGTCGACGGCATGGTGAGCATCGCCGCCGAGTTCCAGCTGGAAAAGCCCGTGCAGGAGGCGGTGGACGACGTGCGCTCGGCCGTCGCGCGGGTGCGCTCGGACCTGCCGGCCGAGCTGCGCGACCCGATCATCAACAAGTTCGAGTTCACGGCCCAGCCGGTGCTGGCCTACGCCATCGCCTCCGAGCGCCTGGACGACGAGGCGCTGTCGTGGTTCGTGGACGACACGCTCACGCGCCGCCTGCTGGCCGTGCCGGGCGTTGGCGCGGTGACGCGCATCGGCGGCGCCACGCGCGAGGTGCAGGTGCAGCTCGACCCGCTGCGCCTGCAGGCGCTGGGTGCGACCGCGGCCGAGGTCTCGCGCCAGCTCGGCCAGGTGCAGGTCGAGCGCGCGGGCGGGCGCGCCGAACTGGCCGGCGCCGAGCAGCCGCTG
>NZ_ALEE01000734.1 GCF_000282995.1 Melaminivora alkalimesophila | reverse complement strand
GGCGACCGCCGACGAGCTCGCCGGGCTGGAGATCGCGCTCGCCGGCGGGCGCCGCATCCGCCTGGACCAGGTCGCCACCGTCACCGACACCGTGGCCGAGCGGCGCTCGGCGGCGTTGCTCGACGGCCGGCACGTGATCGGCTTCGAGGTCTCGCGCAGCCGCGGCGCCAGCGAGATCGAGGTCGGCGCCGGCATCACCGAGGCGCTGGAGGTGCTGCGCGCCGAACACCCGCACCTGACACTCACCCGCACGGTGGACTTCGTGGAGATCGCCCAGGACGAATACGACAGCTCGATGCGCCTGCTCTACGAGGGCGCCTTCCTCGCGGTGGTGGTGGTCTGGCTGTTCCTGCGCGACTGGCGCGCCACCATCATCTCGGCAGTGGCGCTGCCACTGTCGGTGATCCCGGCCTTCATCGGCATGCAGCTGCTGGGTTTTTCCATCAACATCATCACGCTCCTGGCGCTGTCGCTGGTGGTGGGCATCCTGGTGGACGACGCCATCGTCGAGGTGGAGAACATCGTGCGCCACCTGCGCATGGGCAAGAGCCCCTACCAGGCGGCCATGGAGGCGGCCGAGGAGATCGGCCTGGCGGTGGTGGCGACCACCTTCACGCTGATCGCCGTGTTCCTGCCCACGGCCTTCATGAGCGGCATCGCCGGGCGCTTCTTCAAGCAGTTCGGCTGGACGGCGGCGCTGGCCGTGTTCGCCTCGCTGGTGGTGGCGCGCATGCTCACGCCCATGATGGCGGCCTACATGCTCAAGCCCATCGTGGACGCCCACCGCGAGCCGCGCTGGCTGGCGCGCTACATGCGCGCCGCCGAGTGGTGCATCCGCCACCGGCTGCTGACGCTGCTGGGCGGGCTGGCCTTTTTCGCTGGCTCCCTGGCGCTCATCCCGCTGCTGCCCTCCGGCTTCATCCCGGCCGATGACAACGCCCAGACCCAGGTCACGCTGGAGCTGCCGCCCGGCTCCAAGCTCGCCGACACCGAGGCGCTGGTGCAGCAGGCGGCCGCCCGCGCCATGCAGGTCGGCCACATCGAGAGCATCTACACCACCATCGGCGGCGGCTCG
>NZ_ALEE01000733.1 GCF_000282995.1 Melaminivora alkalimesophila | reverse complement strand
GGCGGCTCGGCCGGCGCCGATCCGGCCTCCAGCAGCGCCGGCGCCACCGACCCGCGCAGTGCCACGCTCACGCTGCGCATGGCGCCGCGCACCGAGCGCCCGCGCAAGCAGCACATCGAGGAGCAGCTGCGCGTGGCGATGCAGGAACTGCCGGGGGTGCGCGTCAAGGTGGGCCTGGGCGGCTCCAACGACAAGTACATCCTGGCGCTGGCGGGCGAGGATCCGCAGGCCCTGGCGGCCAGCGCCCGCGCCGTGGAGCGCGAGCTGCGCACCATCCCCGGCATCGGCGGCGTGAGCTCCAATGCCAGCCTGGTGCGCCCGGAAATCGCCGTGCGCCCGGACTTCGCGCGCGCCGCCGACCTGGGCGTCACCTCGCAGGCCATCGCCGAGACGCTGCGCGTCGCCACCGTGGGCGACTACGAGCAGTACCTGCCCAAGCTCAACCTGGCGCAGCGCCAGGTGCCCATCGTGGTGCGCCTGCAGGATGCCGCGCGCGAGGACCTGTCGGTGCTCGAGCGCCTGGCGGTGCCGGGCGCGCGCGGGCCGGTGCGCCTGGGCGAGGTGGCCGAGCTGCAGCTCGCCGGCGGGCCGGCGGTGATCAACCGCTACGACCGCTCGCGCAACGTGCGCTTCGAGATCGAGCTGGGCGCGCGCGGGCTGGGCGAGGTCACGCAGGCGGTGCACAACCTGCCGGCCGTGAAGGGCCTGCCGGCGGGCGTGCGCCTGATCGACGTGGGCGACGCCGAGATGATGGGCGAGCTGTTCGAGAGCTTCGGCCTGGCGATGCTCACCGGCGTGGTCTGCATCTACATCGTGCTGGTGCTGCTGTTCAAGGATTTCCTGCAGCCGGTGACGATCCTGGCGGCGCTGCCGCTGTCGCTGGGCGGGGCCTTCGTCGCGCTGCTGCTGGCGCGCCAGAGCTTTTCCATGCCCTCGCTGATCGGGTTGATCATGCTCATGGGCATTGCCACCAAGAACTCCATCCTGCTCGTGGAGTACGCCATCATGGCGCGGCGCGAGCGCGGGCTGTCGCGCCTGGAGGCGCTGCTGGATGCCTGCCACAAGCGCGCCCGGCCGATCATCATGACCACGCTCGCCATGGGCGCCGGGATGATGCCGATCGCACTCGGCGTGGGCGGAGCCGACATGAGCTTCCGCTCTCCCATGGCAGTGGCGGTGATCGGCGGGCTCATCACCTCCACGGTGCTGAGCCTGCTGGTGGTGCCGCCGGTGTTCACCTACATCGACGATCTGGAGCAATGGCTGCTGCACCGTGTGCTGCGCCGCCCGAAGGTGGCGCATAATACACAAGTTGTTACCTAAACGCCGGGCCCGTCCGGCCAAGGCCGGGGAGGGCTGGCCCAGCCCATCGCTGCGGCCCGGATGCCGCGGCCGGCGGCTGCGGCGCCGGCGGGGCATGAGCCCCCGCGCCACGAGGGTGAATGGGATTGTGTGCCCTGCAGCGAAGCGGCGCCCGTGCTTGAATGGAGTTGTTACTCGGCTGCCTGGAACTTCCCCGGGTTGCCCCACTCTGAAGAATGTCGCAGCCATGGCCAAGGTGGCCATGGCAGGTATAAGGAGCTTGACGGTTTTCACGTTGCGAGGCCTTCCGGAAGCAACCGGCTGACAGCCCTGGGGCGCTTCTCCTCCCTCCCTCTCTAAACTCGTTTCAGGGCGCTTCGCAACGTTTTTTTATAGGTGCCGAAGGGCACAGGAAAAGCGCGCCACCCGCCGCCAAAAG
>NZ_ALEE01000732.1 GCF_000282995.1 Melaminivora alkalimesophila | reverse complement strand
GGCCGCCGGCGGGAAGCCGCCGCCTACAATCGCGGCCCATGGATCTCTCTGCCCTGACTGCCCTCTCCCCGCTGGACGGCCGCTACGCCGCCCGGCTGGCCTCCCTGCGCCCCATCATGAGCGAGCACGGCTACATGCACCGGCGCGTGCAGGTCGAAGTGACCTGGTTCATCGCCCTGTCGGACGCCGGCTTTGCGGAATTTCCGCCCCTGTCGCCGGCCGCGCGGGCGCACCTGCGCAGCTTGGTGGAGCGCTTCAGCGAGGCCGACACCCAGGCCATCAAGGACATCGAGCGCACCACCAACCACGACGTCAAGGCGGTCGAGTACTGGATCAAGTCGCGCTTTGCCGGCCACGCGGAACTCGAGCGCGCCGCCGAGTTCGTGCACTTCGCCTGCACCAGCGAGGACATCAACAACACCAGCCACGCGCTGCAGCTGCGCGCCGGGCGCGACGCGGTGCTGCTGCCGGCGCTGGACCGGCTGGCCGGCAGGCTGCGCGCCATGGCGCAGCAGTTCGCCGCCACCCCCATGCTCAGCCGCACGCACGGCCAGACCGCCAGCCCCACGACCGTTGGCAAGGAAATGGCGAACGTGCTGGTGCGGCTGGAGCGCGCACGCGCCCAGATCGCCGCCGTGCCGCTGCTCGCGAAGATGAACGGCGCGGTCGGCAACTACAACGCCCACCTGGCGGCCTGGCCGGACTTCGACTGGGAGGCGTTCGCGCGCCGCGTGGTGGAGGCGCCCGAGCCGCAGGGCCTGGGCCTCAGCTTCCAGCCGTACTCCATCCAGATCGAGCCGCACGACTACATGGCCGAGCTGTTCGATGCGGTGGCGCGCGCCAACACCATCCTGATCGACCTCGCGCGCGACATCTGGGGCTACATCTCGCTGGGCTACTTCAAGCAGCGGCTCAAGGAGGGCGAAATCGGCTCTTCCACCATGCCGCACAAGGTCAACCCCATCGACTTCGAGAATGCCGAGGGCAACCTGGGGCTGGCCAATGCGCTGCTGCGCCACCTGGCGGAAAAGCTGCCCATCAGCCGCTGGCAGCGCGACCTCACGGACTCCACCGTGCTGCGCAACCTCGGCGTGGCGCTGGGCTACGCGGTGCTGGCCTACTCCTCGCTGATGACCGGGCTGGACAAGCTGGAGATCAACGCCCCCGCCTTGGAGGCCGACCTGGATGCCAGCTGGGAAGTGCTGGCCGAGCCCATTCAGACCGTCATGCGGCGCCATGGCGTGCCGGGGGCCTACGAGAAGCTCAAGGAAGTCACGCGCGGCCAGAGCGTCACGCGCGAGGCGCTGCACGCGCTGATCGAGGGCCTGGACATTCCTGCCGAGGACCGCGCGCGCCTGCTGGCGCTGACGCCTGCCGGCTACACCGGCAAGGCCGCCGAGCTGGCGCGCCGCGCCTGAGGAAGGCGCCGGCCCATGGCCCTCAAGTCCACCATCTTCAAGGCCGGCCTGTCGATCGCCGACATCGACCACGGCTACTACGCCGACCACGATCTGGTCCTGGCGCGCCACCCGAGCGAGACCGACGAGCGCATGATGGTGCGGCTGGCGGCCCTGGCGCTGCAGGCGCATGGGCTGCAGGAGCGCTGCCAGGGCGACGGCCAGCTGGCTTTCGGCGCCGGCCTGTCCGATCCCGAGGATCCGGACGTGTCCCTGACCGACTTCACGGGCCGGAAGCGCCTGTGGATCGAGGTGGGCCAGCCCGAGGACAAGCCGCTGGCGAAGGCCTGCAGCAAGGCGGACCTGGTGGTCGTCTATGCCTTCCACCCGGCGGCTGAGGTCTGGTGGCGCGGCATCGAGGGCAAGCTCGCCCGCCTCGACCGACTGGAAATCTGGCGCATCCCGGCGCAGGAGGCGCAGGCCTTGGCCCGGCTGGCAGAGCGCAGCATGCAGCTGCAGGCCACCATCCAGGACGGGGCCCTGACGCTCAGCGGCGCGCATGGCAGCGCCCTGATCGAGCCGCAACGCTGGAAGTGAGGGCGCGCAGCCGCCCTCCCGGATGGCGCAGCGCAACCAAGGCGACTTGAGCTGCCCACAGGTCGACCTATGATTTCCCGGGGGGGAGGGCGCCAGCTAGCGCCTCCGCCCCTTGCCGCGCCGGCGCCGCCATCAGCGGGTCGGGCGCGCAATGCCATGCCGATCGGCAAAACTCCATAAAAGGGGGAGACTTTCATGACTGATTTCGATCCACAGGCGCGGGCATCGGCCGCGGTCCGTCCCACGCGGCGGCAGGCGCTGGCCACGCTGGGCGCCGCCGCGGGGGCCGGGATGGCCGCCTGGCTGCCCACGGCTGCGCGGGCCGCGACCACCACCCTGCAGTGCGCGGGAGCCTACACCGACGCGCTGTTTCATACGCAGAACCTGCAGCAGTTCGCCCGGCAGGCGGGCGAGGCCAGCCAGGGCGCGCTGCAGATCGAGGTGGTCACCAATGCCAAGCTGATGCCGATGATCGAAGTCATCCCCGCGCTCAGCAAGGGCGAGCTGGCCATGGGCGAGATCTTCATGTCGAACTTCGCGCAGCAATACCCGCTGCTGGGCATCGACTCGCTGCCTTTCATCGTGCGCAGCTTCGAGGATGCCCACCGGTTGTGGGAAGTGACGCGCGAGCCGACCCGTGCCTCGCTGCAGGAGCAGGGCATCCGGGTGCTCTACGCTGCGCCCTGGCCCGGACAGGGCCTGTTCGCCCGCACGCCGGTCAACCGGCTCGATGACCTGAAGGGCCAGAAATTCCGCGTGAACAACGACGCCACCAAGTTCATGGCCGAGGTCGCAGGTGCCACGCCGGTCGACATCGCGGCGAACAACCTGGCCAAGGCCATCCAGGACGGGCAGGTGGACGCGATGGTCACTTCCAGCACCACCGGCGTCGACAGCCAGTCGTGGAACGCCATGGGCATCTTCGTGGACATGCGCGCCTGGATCCCGAAGAACCTGATCCTGATGAGCGAGAAGCGCTGGGCCCAGTTGCCCGAGGACGTGCGGAAGGCCCTCGAGACCGCTGCCGCCCAGGCCGAGGCGCGGGGCTGGCAGCTGGCGCGCAGCGCCGACGAGGCCGCGCAGCGCGTGCTGGCGGAGCGCGGCACCAAGATCAGCCAGCCCAGCTTCGAGCTGCGCCGCACGCTGGACCTGATGGGCGAGAAGTTCGCCCGCGAATGGTCAGGCAAGGCCGGGGTCGGCGGCGCGCGCGCCCTGATCAGCTACTACGCCCCCGCCGGCTGAGCCTAGCGGGGCATCGGCCCGCCACAATTCCAGCACTGCTCGAAGCCGCCCTCCACGCGCTCGCCGCAGCCCGGACAGAACCACTGGCGCTGCGGCATCCGTTCCAGCTCCTGCAGCAGGGCGCGGGCGCGTTCGGCGTGCTCCGGGTATCGCAGCCAGATCTCCGGCAGGCACTCGCCCGGCGGCAGGTGGCCGGCCGCGGCGCCCAAGTGCTGGCGCTGCACGCTGGCCGGAAGTCCTGCCTCGCACAGCAGGTCGCGCCACAGCGTGGCGATGGCGATGTTGGGGGCCTGGGTCAAGCGCAGCATGGGTCCGCCACGATAGCCGCAGCCGCGGCGGCCGTAAAGCGGCTTCAATGCGGCGCTGCCGCGGCGCCGGCGCGTCCGGCGTAGCGGGCCGTGAAGCGCAGGGCCGTGCCCTCGCGCTCGATGCGGCGCCACACGGCACGCTTTTGCGCCGGGTCCATCTCCAGCCAGTGCTGCACTTCCGTGAAACTGCGCCCACAGCCCTTGCACCATTCGTCGCCCTGGCTGGTCGAGCACACGGCGATGCAGGGCGTGTCCGGCAGCGTCTCGTACCACGCAAGCCATGCCGACCGGGCGGGGCCTGGCAGCGCCGGCAGGGGCACTTCCTGCGCGCCGGCGTGCGCCATGGCGCCGTAGACCTCGGCCAGCGCCGCCACTTCCGGCGCCAGCGCTCCCGAGCCGTCTACTGGTGCGCGCTCGCGCCAGAAGTTGATGGCCGCCTCGAGGTCGGCGATGTGCAGGGGGGCGGGGGGGATGGACATGGCTCGGGGCGTCGATGATAGCCAGGAGGCCATGCCCGCCGCCGCTGCGCGGACGGACGCAATCTGTGGTCCAATAGGGGAATTCAAAGGGGAGTAGCTCCCTGCCGGCAGGCCGCACGCAGCCGCCTTCCGGCAGATGGACGGGTCGTCAGGACGAAGCCTTGCGGCTTCCGGCCCTCCAGGCGTGGCGCACGGGACCGCAAGGGACCGTGTCCGGCGCGCCGAGCAAGACCTTTGGGCGCCTGGGCGTTGCAACGCTTTTCCGGGCGGCTCAAAGCGTCCTCTCTCCTGCGCGCAGGCACCCGGACGCCGCCGCCGTCCCGGGCAAGCACCCAGGCATGACCAATGCACTTGGAGGCACTTTGCCCATGGACCTGGACTTTCTGACCCACACCCCGTTCTGGATCGCGCTCGGCCAGATCATCATCATCGACATCCTGCTGGGCGGCGACAACGCGGTCGTCATCGCGCTGGCCTGCCGCAAGCTGCCGGCGGCGCAGCGCCGCAAGGGCATCATCTGGGGCACGGCCGGCGCCATCGCGCTGCGCGTGGTGCTGATCGTCTTTGCCATGCAGTTGCTGAACCTGCCGGCCCTGAAGGCGGTGGGCGCGCTCTTGCTGGTGTGGATAGGCGTCAAGTTGGTCGCACCGCAGGACGAGGACGAGCACGCCAACATCCAGGGCAGCGACAAGCTGCTGGCGGCCATCAAGACCATCCTCGTGGCCGATCTGGTCATGAGCGTGGACAACGTGATCGCCATCGCCGGGGCGGCGCAGAGCTCGGGCGAGCACCAGACGCTCTTGGTGGTGCTGGGCCTGCTGATCTCCGTGCCGATCATCGTCTGGGGATCGCAGCTGGGGATTCGCCTGATGGAGCGCTTTCCGCTGGTCATCGTGGCCGGGGGCATGCTGCTGGGCTGGATCGCCGGCGGCATGCTGGCCACCGACCCGCTGTTCGTGAACCACGGCCAGTGGCTGTGGGCGCCCAAGTGGGGTGTGCTGGATGGAGAGGGCCACGCCAAGCTGTCCACACCCGTCTACTGGGCGGCCCACCTGGCGGGCGCGCTGCTGGTGCTGGCGCTGGGCAAGTGGGTGGCGGCGCGGCGCGGCCGGCCTGCCGCGCCCGTGCAACACGGCTGACCGCAGGCCGCCCAGCGGCTGCCGCCCGGTGCTATGCTGGGCGGCATGCGATTGCTCCTCAAGTGGATCCTGAGCGCCATTGCGCTGCTGTGCGTGGCCTACATGTACAGCGGCGTGCAGGTGCAGAGCTTCGGCGCCGCCATGGGCGCGGCCTTCGTGATCGGGCTGTTCAACGTGGTGTTGCGGCCGGTCCTGGTGATCCTGACCCTGCCCGTCACCATCGTCACGCTGGGGCTGTTCCTGTTCGTCATCAACGCGCTGATGTTCTGGGCGGCCTCGGGCGTGCTCGGCGACGGCTTTCATGTGCGCGGCTTCGGCGCGGCGCTGCTGGGCTCGCTGATGTATTCCGTGCTCGGAATCGTCATCGAGTCAGCGCTCGGCGGCCTGTTCGCGAAGAAGTGATTCGACGGCGCGCAGCCGGGTGTCGATGATCGAGGCCTCGATGTGGTCGGCCGCGGCGCGGCCCCTGCGCGCCAGGTCCTGCCCGGCCTTGAAGCGGTCCACCGCAGCGGCGTAGTCGTAGCGCGCCACCTGCGCCTCGGCTTCGGCGCGCACGGCGCGCAGCGGCTGGC
>NZ_ALEE01000731.1 GCF_000282995.1 Melaminivora alkalimesophila | reverse complement strand
CAGCGGCTGGCCCTGGCGCTGCCACACCTGCGCCAGCAGCTGCCAGGCGGCGGCGTCGCGCGGGTGCGTGGTCACCCAGGTCTGCAGCGCATCGGCCATGGGCGCGGCGTCGCCACCGGAGGCCAGGAGCGCCTGTGTGCGCAGCAGCAGCTCGGGCCGCCTGTCCGGCTTCGGCCCGTGATCCAGGAACGCCAGTGCCGCCGCCGGCATCCCGGCAGCCAGCTCCAGCTCGGCGCCCAACAGCCGCACCTGGCGTTCTGCCGCGCTGTCGCCACGCACCGTCTCCTGCAGCTGCTGCAGCGCCGTGCGCGCCGCCTGCCAGTCGCCCAGCTGCAGGGCGCTCAGCGCAGCGGCGTAGCCGGCGGCGGCGCGCTCGGGCCGCGGCCGGGCGGCAAAGCCCGCATCCTGCGGCTCTGCCATCCACTGCCGCCAGGCGTCCACCCCGGGGCGCATCAGCACGCGCGCGCGCGCCGCCATCAGCGCATGTTCCAGCGGCGCCGGGCGGGGCTGCGGGGTGTCGTGCGCAATGCGCGCCTGCATGTCCGCCAGGCGCTGGGTGGTCAGCGGGTGGCTGCGCAGGTAGGGCCAGCTGCCGTTGTCGTTGATGCGGTTGGCCTGCTGCAGCTTGTCGAACATCGCCACGAAGCCCTGCGGCGCGAAACCGGCCGGCGCCATCAGGCCGTAGCCGATGCGGTCGGCCTCGCGCTCCATGTCGCGCGAGAAATTCAGCTGGTTCTGCACCGCCAGCGCCTGGCCGCCGACCATCAGCGCCTGCGCCGCGTCGGGGCTGCGGCTGGCCGCCAGCGCGCCCAGGATCATGCTGCCGATCACCAGGGGCGTGACGCGGTCCTGCTGCGCCACCAGGCGCGAGATGTGGCGCTGGGTGGCGTGGCTGAGCTCGTGCGCCAGCACCGAGGCCAGCTCGTCCGGCGTGGCGACGACCGCCACCAGCCCGAGGTGCAGGCCGAAATAGCCCCCCGGCAGCGCGAAGGCGTTCACGCTGCGGTCGCGCCCGAGCAGCAGCTCCCAGGCAAAGCGTTCCTCCAGCTCGAGCGAGAGCTCACCGCGCGCCCGTGCTGCGGCGTGCAGCGGCTCGAAGATGCCCATGACGTATTCGTGCAGCGCAGGATCGTCGAGGTAGTCCGGATCGCGGTACAGCTCGCGCACGATGCGCTCGCCCAGGCGTCGCTCGGCACCGGCCGTCATCTCCAGCCCGTCGCCCAGGGTGGGCAGGCGCACCTGGGCGTGTGCGGCCGGCGCGGCCAGCAAGGCGGCGACCAGGGCGGCGGCGGCCCCGGCGCGCCAGCGCGTGGAAGGAGGGCTCTTTGGCTGGGAGGGGAAAGAACGTGGCACCATGCTCCTTTGCCCATTCGGCGGGTGGGCCGCGGCGCGGCCCGGGATACAGCACCGTATGATGCCTGGCCAGCCCGAATGGTTCATCCGCCGGCCCTCCGTCTCACTGCCTGCCTCATGTCCAGCCCCGCACCCGATCCGTCCCGCGCCGATGCCGTGCTCACCCATTTCGATGCCCAGGGCCAGGCCCACATGGTGGACGTGGGCGCCAAGGCCGCCACGCACCGCCGCGCCGTCGCCACCGGCTGCATCCGCATGCGCCCCGCCACGCTGGAGCTGG
This sequence comes from Melaminivora alkalimesophila, assembly GCF_000282995.1. GTDB lineage: Bacteria > Pseudomonadota > Gammaproteobacteria > Burkholderiales > Burkholderiaceae_C > Melaminivora > Melaminivora alkalimesophila. The sequence continues at coordinate 1,045 of NZ_ALEE01000731.1, read as the reverse complement.
TCGAATCGGGTACGGCCAAAAAAGGCGACGTGCTGGGCGTGGCGCGCATCGCCGGGATCATGGCGGCAAAGAGGACAAGCGAGCTGATTCCGCTGTGCCACCCGCTGGCGCTCACGCGGGTGGCGATCGAGTTCGACCTGCAGCGGATCGCCGGCGATGGCGTGGTGCAGTGCAGCGCCACGGTCGAGACGCTGGGCCAGACGGGCGTGGAGATGGAGGCGCTCACGGCAGTGCAGGTGGCGCTCCTGACCGTCTACGACATGTGCAAGGCGGCCGACAAGCATATGGTCATGACCGACGTGCGCGTGCGCGAGAAGCGGGGCGGCAAGTCGGGCGACTGGAGCGCCTGAGGGCGCGGGCCGAGTTGGGCCTTGGCCTGCCCGGAGGGACTCGAACCCCCGACCTATTGCTTAGAAGGCAATTGCTCTATCCGGTTGAGCTACGGGCAGACAGGCGGCCGCCCAGGGCGACCGCAAGGCTGCGCATCATACTGCCCCCGCCATGCCATGCCAGAATCCGCGCATGCAAAGCTCTGCCATGGCCTACGCTGCGCACGCCGAGGAACCGCCGGCAGTGCAGGACATGCCGCCCAGCGTGTCGGGGGCGCTGTACCGCGCCGCGCTCGGGCCGGTGAACGCCGAGCGCTACCTGGCGGCCTTCGAACGGCTGGATGCGACCGGCCGCGCGCTGCCCGGATGGAACCTGGGCGCGGCCGTGTGCACCATCGCGTGGATGGTGCTGCGCAGGCTGTGGCGGCCGCTGCTCGGCTATGGCGCCGCGTGGCTGGGGCTGGTGGCCTGGATCGCGGTCCTGTGGTTGCTGCGCGAGGCGTTGCCCGTCCCGGTGCTGGCGGGCCTGGGGCTGGCGGGGGTGCTGCTGGTGTTTGCGGTGCCGGGGCTGTACGGCGATGTGCTGGTGCACCGGCAGGTGCAGCGCCAGATCGCGGCGGCCGTGGCCGGCGCTCCCTCGGTGCGCGAGGCCATCGCGCTGCTGGAGCAGGGGGCGGTGACGCGCGGCCGGCTGGCGTGGGTGGCGGCGGCAGCCA
>NZ_ALEE01000730.1 GCF_000282995.1 Melaminivora alkalimesophila | reverse complement strand
CCGCAGGCGGCTGCACCCGCCCCGCTGCCGGCCGAGCCGCTGACGCTGCGGGACGCCGTCGATGCCTGCCAGCGGCGCGCGATCGCCGGCGCGCTGGAGCGCCACGGCGGCAACTGGGCGCGCGCAGCCCGGACGCTCGACGTGGATGCAAGCAACCTGCACAAGCTGGCGCGGCGGCTGGGACTCAAGAGCTGACCGGGCCCGGGCGCCCGGTTGACCGCCCTGCCGGCAGGGACACCGGAGCGGGGCGGCGCATACAATGCCCGGCTGCCTGCACGCTGGCGCCCCCCGGCTGCCGCGTGCGCGCCCGTCCCGTCAGAATCGTTTTTTCCGCTGTCTTCCGGAGCCCGCCGTGCTGATTTCCCCCGCCTTTGCACAGACCGCCCCCGCCGCAGCCGCCGAGGGCGGCATGATGGCCTCGCTCACCGGCATGCTGCCGCTGGTGCTGATGTTCGTGGTGCTGTACTTCATCATGATCCGTCCCCAGATGAAGCGCCAAAAGGAGCACAAGGCCATGGTCGACGCCCTCGCCAAGGGCGACGAGGTGGTCATGGGCGGTGGCCTGCTCGGCCGCGTCACGCGCCTGTCGGAAGGCTACCTGCACGTGGAGATCGCCCCCGGCGTGGAGGTCCAGGTGCAGCGCAGCGCGGTCGTGCAGGTGCTGCCCAAGGGCACCCTGAAGTGAGCCCCCGGCGAGCCCCTCTCCCGGCCGCCATCCCGGCGGGGCGCGCCGCCCGGCCTGCCCCGCCCTTCGTTTGCAAGGCAAGAGCGCAACCATGAACCGCTACCCTGCCTGGAAGTACGCGATCCTCGCGATCGCGCTGCTCATCGGCTTTCTCTACACCCTGCCCAACTTCTTCGGCGAGGCGCCTGCGGTGCAGGTGTCTTCCGCCAAGGCAACCGTCAAGGTCGACGACGCCGTGCGCGAGCGCGTCGAGCAGGCGCTGGCCGCGGCTGGCCTGGTCTCCGACTCCATCGCGCTGGAAGGCAACTCGGTGCGGGCGCGCTTCGACACCCCGGACACCCAGCTCAAGGCCAAGGACGTGATCGAGCGCGCGCTGATCACCGACCCGGCCGACCCGCCCTACATCGTCGCGCTGAACCTGGTGTCGCGCTCGCCCGACTGGCTCACGGCGATCCATGCGCGCCCCATGTACCTGGGCCTGGACCTGCGCGGCGGCGTGCACTTCATGCTGCAGGTGGACATGCAGGCGGCGCTGACCAAGAAGACCGAGTCCTACGCCGGCGACATCCGCAGCGCGCTGCGCGAGAAGGGCATCCGCCACGGCGGCGTCTCGCGCGAGGGCCAGACGGTGCGTGTGCGCGTGCGCGACGAGGCGATGCTCACGGCGGCGCGCAACCTGGTGTCCGACCAGTTCCCCGATCTGGCGACCAGCAGCGCCACCGACGGCGACGCGCAGGTGCTGGTCGCCTCCATCAAGCCCGAGGCGCTGCGCCGCGTGCAGGAGCAGGCGCTCAAGCAGAACATCACGACGCTGCACAACCGCATCAACGAGCTGGGCGTGGCCGAGCCGGTGATCCAGCAGCAGGGCCTGGACCGCATCGTGGTGCAGCTGCCCGGCGTGCAGGACACGGCCAAGGCCAAGGACATCCTGGGCCGCACGGCGACGCTGGAAGTGCGCATGGTCGACGAAGGCACGGAGGCGCGCGCCGCCGAGATGGGCACCGGCCCCGTGCCCTTCGGCGCCGAGAAGTACCTGGACCGGAATGGCCAGGCGGTGATCGTCAAGAAGCAGGTGGTGCTCACCGGCGAGGACCTGACGGACGCCCAGCCCGGCTTCGACAGCCAGACGCAGGAGCCCACGGTGAACCTGACGCTGTCGGCCAAGGGCGCGCGCATCTTCAAGGACATCACGCGCGAGAACGTGGGCAAGCGCATGGCCATCGTGCTCTTCGAGAAGGGCAAGGGCGAGGTGGTGACGGCGCCGGTAATTCGCAGCGAGATCGGCGGCGGGCGCGTGCAGATCTCCGGGCGCATGACCACCGTGGAGGCCAACGACACGGCGCTCTTGCTGCGCGCGGGGTCGCTGGCCGCGCCCATGGAGATCATCGAGGAATACACCATCGGCCCGAGCCTGGGCGAGGAGAACATCTCGCGCGGCGTGCACAGCGTGATCTGGGGCATGGCGGCGATTGCGGCCTTCATGTGCGTCTACTACGCGCTGTTCGGCGTGTTCTCGACCATCGCGCTGTCGGTGAACGTGCTGATGCTGGTGGCCGTGCTGTCCATGCTGCAGGCAACGCTCACCCTGCCCGGCATCGCCGCCATGGCGCTCGCGCTGGGCGTGGCGATCGACTCCAACGTGCTGATCAACGAGCGCATCCGCGAGGAGCTGCGCGCCGGCGTGTCGCCGCAGGCGGCCATTGCCTCCGGCTACGAGCGCGCCTGGGCGACCATCCTGGACTCCAACGTCACGACGCTGATCGCGGGCCTGGCGCTGCTGGCCTTCGGCACCGGCCCGGTGCGCGGCTTTGCCGTGGTCCACACCATCGGCATCCTGACCAGCATGTTCTCGGCGGTGTTCTTCTCGCGCGGGCTGGTGAACCTCTGGTACGGCCGCCAGAAGAAGCTCAAGACCGTCTCCATCGGCCAGGTCTGGAAGCCCGAGGACGGCTCGCAGCTGCGCTCGGTGGCCGGCCGCGGCACCGGCAACTGACGAGGAAGGGAACAAACCATGGAGTTTTTCCGCATCAAGCGGGACATCCCGTTCATGAGGTACGCGTTGGTGCTCAACGCGATCTCCTTCATCACCTTCGCGCTGGCGGTGTTCTTCCTGGTCACGCGCGGCCTGCACCTGTCGGTGGAGTTCACGGGTGGCACCGTCATGGAGGTCGCCTACACCCAGGCCGCCGACACCGGCAAGGTGCGCGAGACGGTGGCAGCGCTCGGCTACCCGGACGTGACGGTGCAGAACTTCGGCACCTCGCGCGACGTGATGATCCGCCTGCCGGTGCAAAAGGGCGTGACCTCGGCGCAGCAGAGCGAGCAGGTGCTCGCCGCGCTGCAGCAGGCCGACCCCGAGGTGCAACTGCGCCGCACCGAGTTCGTCGGCCCGCAGGTCGGCGAGGAACTCGTGCACGGCGGCCTGATGGCGCTTGGCATGGTGGTGCTGGGCATCGTCGTGTACCTCGCCTTCCGTTTTGAGTGGAAGTTCGGCGTCGCGGCGATCATCGCCAACCTGCACGACGTGGCCATCATCCTGGGCTTCTTCGCCTTCTTCCAGTGGGAGTTCTCGCTGTCGGTGCTGGCCGGCGTGCTGGCGGTGCTGGGCTACTCGGTCAACGAGTCGGTGGTGATCTTCGACCGGATCCGCGAGACCTTCAGGAAGTTCAGGAAGCTCTCCACCCCCGAGGTGATCGACCACGCCATCACCTCGACCATGAGCCGCACCATCATCACCCACGCCTCGACCGAGGCGATGGTGCTGTCGATGTTCTTCTTCGGCGGCCCGAGCCTGCACAACTTCTCGCTGGCGCTGACCATCGGCATCCTGTTCGGCATCTACTCCTCGGTGTTCGTCGCGGCGGCGATCGCCATGTGGCTGGGCGTCAAGCGCGAGGACCTGGTGAAGACGCCCGTGCGCCGCGAGGGCGACCCGGAAGACCCCAACGCCGGCGCCGTGGTCTGAGCCCGATCGGGCCCTGCGGCGGCATGCCGCAGCGGCCCGGCAGCGGCTAATATGGCGACCATGGTGGACGCCGCCTCGCCCAAGCTTGCTGCTGCCCGCCGACTCGCGCAGTCGGCGCGGCGGCATTTCGTGGACGGGATGTGCGCCGGCCTGCCGGCGCTGGTCAACACGCTGGACGGCTTCCTGACCGACCTCATGGGCCAGACCGGCACGCAGCGCGAAATGCAGCGCCGGCGCGACGCCTGGATGGCCTTCCAATCGCATGGCAAGGACTGGAGCGCCCGCCTGGCGCGCGCCTGGACCG
>NZ_ALEE01000729.1 GCF_000282995.1 Melaminivora alkalimesophila | reverse complement strand
GCCTGGACCGCCGCACTGGAGCCGCAGGGCAAGGCCCCTCCCGCAGCCCGCGCGCCGGCCCTGGCGCTGGACGGGCTGTCGCTGGTGGACGACGATGTGGTGGAAAACAAGATCGTCGCCTCCCGCATGGCCCTGCCGGTGATGGAGCACGTGAGCATTCCCTTCGACAGCGTGCGCCGGCGCACCCAGCGGCTCGAGGGCGTGGAGCTGGCAGGCAACGACATCCTGCGCCCCGAAGCCTGGTGTCTGCTGCTGGTGCAGGAATGGCTGGAGGCGGGCCTGTTGCGCGAGGATCTGGGGCTGGTGACCGACCCGCTGCAGCAGGGCCTGGCGGAGCTGGCGCTGGCGCGCTACCAGGCGCTGGTCAAGCTCTACGACACCCAGGGCGTGGGCGCGGCCGATGAGCTGCGCGTGCGGCGTCCGGCGGGAACGCCCACCGGCGGCGGGCCGACCAGCGCCGGCATGCCCCTGGCCTCGGCGCGCATGCCGCTGGGCGGGGCAGCGCATGGCCACAGCGGTCCCGGACCCCTGCACGCGCCGGTGACCGGCTACGGCATGGCCTACCCCGCCGGGCCGGCGCGCGGCGGCCACCCGGTCCACCCTGCCCAGGCCGCCCATGCGGCGCAACTGCACGCCCAGGCCATGGCGGCAGCCGCCAGCGG
>NZ_ALEE01000728.1 GCF_000282995.1 Melaminivora alkalimesophila | reverse complement strand
CAGCCGCCAGCGGCTTCATGTCCACCCAGCACCTGGGGCACGGCGTGCCGCCGGCGCCCTCGCTGCCTTTCGTCGCCGGCGGCATGTTCGTGCCGGCCGGCGGCAGCCTGATCGGCCCGCTGGCGCGGGCGCGCCAGCGCGCCATGGGGGTCATGCAGCAGCTGCGGCGCGTGCTCACGCAGCCGGCCACCGGCTACGACATGCGCCAGGCACCGCCCGCCTCGGCGGCACTGGCGCAGGCCCTGGCCACGCAGCGCGTGCATGCCGAGAGCTGGTACGGCCCGCTCACCGTGCTGGTGCAGCAGGCGCCGCCGCAGGCGGTGGTGCAGGCCGCGGACGTGGTGCGCGAGCGCTCCGAGGAGCTCAAGCGCAAGGCGGCGACGCCCGGCGAGAAGGCGATCATCGAGGTGGTCGCCCTGATGTTCCAGAGCATCCTGAGCGAGGAGCGCATCCCGCCGGCGGTGCGCGTGTGGTTTGCGCGGCTGCAGGTGCCGGTGCTGCGCGTGGCGCTGGCCGAGCCGGAATTCTTCAGCAACCTCACGCACCCTGCGCGCCAGCTCATCGACCGCATGGGCGCCTGCGTGCTGGGCTTCGACGCCACCAGCATCAACGGCAGCGCGCTGGAGGCGGAGATCCGCCGCATCGTGCAGGTGATCGAGCAATACCCCGAGACCGGCCAGCGCGTGTTCCAGCTGGTGTACGAGGAATTCGAAGCCTTCCTCGCGCGCTTCCTGACGCAGGACCAAGGGACGGCGCGCATCGTCAGCGTCGCCCAGCAGGTCGAGCAGCGCGAGACGCTGGCGGTGCAATACACCATCGAGCTGCGCGCGCTGCTCAAGGACATGCCGGTGCGCGAGGAGATCCGCGAGTTCCTGTTCAAGACCTGGGCGGAGGTGCTGGCCACCGCGGCGGTGCGCCATGGCCCACAGCACGCCGACACCGCCGCCTTCAAGCGCGCCGCCGCCGACCTGGTCTGGGCGGCCAGCGCCAAGCCCAACCGCGCCGACCGCGCGCAGGTGATCCAGAACCTGCCGGCGCTGCTGCAGGCGCTGCGCAACGGGCTGGCGCTGCTGGGCATCACCGGCAACGCGCAGGACCTGCAGATCAAGGCCCTGACCGACACGCTGGCAGACGCCTTCCTGTCCAAGACCGCCGCCATCCCGCAGGCGCACATCGACGCGATGGCGCGGCGCCTGGCGAACCTGGAGGACTACCTCAGCGAGGACGGGCTGGACGACATGCCGCTGTCGGCCGACCACATCGAGATGCTGCTCGGCATGGACGCCTCGGGCATCCACGTGATCGCCGACAACCAGTCGCCGGTCGAGCCGGAGATGGTCGTCTGGGCGCAGCAGCTGGTGCCGGGCGCCTGGTTTACGCTGGAGCACGAAGGCAGCTCCAGCCGGGTGCAGTACGCCTGGCACAGCCAGCGGCGCCAGCTGCACCTGTTCGCCTCCACTGACGGCACCAGCTACCTGTTGCAGCTGCGCCGCCTCGGGGCCTACCTGCAAGCCGGCCTGCTGGTGCCGCAGGAGGAGGAAAGCCTCACTTTGCGCGCCACGCGCGAGGCCCTGACGCGCCTGGACGCGCAGCCCGAGCGGCTGCTGGCCTGAAGCGCCGGCCGGCGCTCAGGGTGCGGGGTCGTCGTCGTCGAGCCCGGCGGCACCGGCCTCGCGCACCACGCGCGCCACCACGTCGGAGGCGAAGCCGCGCGCCGCGAGGAAGCGCAGCTGGCGGGCGCGCTCCTGCGCCGTGCGCGCGGGCGGGGCGCTGCCGAAGCGCTGCTGCCACACGGCCCGTGCACGCTCCATCTCGGTCTGTGCCAGCTCGCGCCCTGCGGCGCGCACCAGTTCCTCGTCGATGCCCTTCTCGCGCATCTCGCGCAGCACGCGCAGGCTGCCGAAACGCGCGGCGCGCCGGTGCACGATGGCATCGGCGGCGCGCTCTGCGTTGAGGAAATCCTTGGCCTGGAGTTCGTCGAGCAGCGCCGCCAGGTCGTCGCCTTCCTGCACGTGGCGTGCGAGCTTGGCCTCGAGCTCGCCGCGCGAGTGCTCGCGCTGCGCCAGCAGGCGCAGCGCGCGGCCCTTCAGCGAGAGCTTGGCAAAGCCCAAGTCGCGGCTCCCTTGCCTTGGCCTCGCGGCCTCAGATCAGGCTCTCTTCGGCCTTGGGGGCGGCTGGCTTGCGGCCCCGGGCCGGCTTGTCGGCCTCGCCCTCGGCTTCCGCGCCTGCCTCGGCCGCCACCGGGGCGCCGGCGGCGGGCGGCAGCAAGGCGATGCCCAGGCTCTCGCGCACCTTGTTCTCGATCTCGCGCGCCAGCTCCGGGTTCTCGCGCAGGAACTCGCGGGCGTTGTCGCGGCCCTGGCCGATCTTCTCGCCGTTGTAGGCGTACCAGGCGCCGCTCTTGTCGATGATGCGCGCCTCGACGCCCATGTCGATGATCTCGCCCTCGCGCGAGATGCCCTCGCCGAACAGGATGTCGAACTCGGCCTGCTTGAACGGCGGGCTGACCTTGTTCTTCACCACCTTGACGCGCGTCTCGTTGCCGATCGGCGTGTCGCCCTTCTTGATGGTGCCGGTGCGGCGGATGTCCAGGCGCACCGAGGCATAGAACTTCAGCGCGTTGCCGCCGGTGGTGGTCTCGGGGCTGCCGAACATGACGCCGATCTTCATGCGGATCTGGTTGATGAAGATGACCATGCAGTTGGTCTTCTTGATGGTGGCGGTGAGCTTGCGCAGCGCCTGGCTCATCAGGCGCGCTTGCAGCCCGGGCAGCGAATCGCCCATGTCGCCCTCGATCTCGGCCTTCGGCGTCAGGGCCGCCACCGAGTCGACCACGATCAGGTCGACCGCGCCGGAGCGCACCAGGCTGTCGACGATCTCCAGCGCCTGCTCGCCGGTGTCGGGCTGGGAGATCAGCAGGTCCTGCAGGTTCACGCCGAGGTTCTGCGCGTACTGCACGTCGAGGGCGTGCTCGGCATCGACGAAGGCGCACTGGCCGCCGAGTTTTTGCATCTGGGCGATGACCTGCAGGGTGAGCGTGGTCTTGCCCGAGCTCTCCGGGCCGTAGATCTCGACCACGCGCCCGCGCGGCAGGCCGCCGACGCCCAGCGCGATGTCCAGGCCGAGCGAGCCCGTGGAGACCACCTGGATGTCCTCGATGGCCTCGCCCTCGCCCAGGCGCATGATGGTGCCCTTGCCGAACTGCTTCTCGATCTGGGCCAGGGCGGCTGCCAGGGCCTTGGCCTTCTCGCTGGCGGCGGCCTGGTCTTTGACGTTTGCGTTCATGGAAACAACTCCTGAAGGGGTGGATGGGAGGAGCCTTCCAGCCGCGCCGGGCGCAGAGTCACTGGATGCTTGAACAGTAATGTACCGATTCATGGTTTCCAGATCAACGGAATAATGGTCAGTTTGCCATACCATATGCGCATGGCTTCCGAGGCTTTCGATCTTCATGCAGACGCCTGGCGCCAGACCCATCTCGGGCGCCTTCTGGGCCACGCCATGCGGCGCTTCGATGCGCGCGTGCTGCAGCTCATGGCACGCAGCGCCGAGGCGCCGCTGGCGCTGTCGAATCTGGCGGCGCGCGAGCAGGTCGGCGCCGCCCACGTGCACATCACGCGCCACCTCTCGCCTGCCGGTGACCGGCTGACGCAGCTGGCCGAGCGCGCGGGCATGACCAAGCAGTCCATGGCGGCGCTGGTCGACCAGTGCGAGGCCTGGGGCATCGTGGTGCGCGAGCCCGATCCTCACGACGCCCGCGCGCGCATCGTGCGCTACACGCCGCTGGGGCTGTCCTGGCGCGAGGCCTTCCGCCAGGCGGTGGCGCAGGCCGAGGCGGAGTTTCGTGCCGAGGTCGGCGAGGAGGTGGCGGCGGTCATCGGGCTGGGGCTCGAGGCCTACGCGGGCGGCGATGGCGCACTTGCCTAGAATTTGGCCGGGCCGACTACGCAAGACCACAGGAGACAGACCCGCATGCGCATCCTCATCGCCGAAGACGACCAGGTGCTGGCCGATGGCCTGCTGCGCAGCCTGCGCAGCTCGGGCGCCGTGGTGGACCACGTGGCCAGCGGCACCGAGGTCGACGCCGCCTTGATGGCCAACAATGAATTCGACCTGCTGATCCTGGATCTGGGGTTGCCGCGGATGCACGGGCTGGAAGTGCTCAAGCGCCTGCGTGGGCGGGGCTCGGCGCTGCCGGTGCTGATCCTCACGGCCGCTGACAGCATCGAGGAGCGCGTCAAGGGCCTGGACTACGGCGCCGACGACTACATGGCCAAGCCGTTCTCGCTGCAGGAGCTGGAGGCACGCGTGCGCGCGCTCACGCGCCGCGGCATGGGCGCGACCAGCAGCGCCATCCGCCATGGCCCGCTGGTGTACGACCAGGCGGGGCGCGTGGCCACCATCGACGGCAAGATGGTCGAGTTGTCGGCGCGCGAGCTGGGGCTGCTGGAGGTGCTGCTGCAGCGCGCCGGGCGCCTGGTGTCCAAGGAGCAGCTGGTCGAGCGGCTGTGCGAGTGGGGCGAGGAGGTGAGCAACAACGCCATCGAGGTCTACATCCACCGCCTGAGGAAGAAGATCGAGCGCGGGCCGATTCGCATCGCCACGGTGCGCGGGCTGGGCTATTGCCTGGAGAAGATCCCCGGCTGAGGCCCCGTCGCCCCGTGCCGGTGTTGCCGTGAAAATCTTCCAGCGCGAGCAGCGCTCCCTGTTCGGCGAGATCCTCGACTGGATGCTCACGCCGCTGCTGCTGCTGTGGCCGGTGAGCCTGGCGCTGACCTGGCTGGTGGCGCAGGGGCTGGCCAACAAGCCCTTCGATCGCGCGCTGGAGTACAACGCCCACGCGCTGGCCGAGTTCGTCACGGTGCAGGACGGCCGGGTGGCATTCAGCCTGCCGCAGCCGGCCAGCGAGCTGCTGCGCGCCGACGAGTCGGACTTCGTGTACTTCCAGGTGCTCGGACCCGGCGGGGAGTGGCTTGCCGGTGA
>NZ_ALEE01000727.1 GCF_000282995.1 Melaminivora alkalimesophila | reverse complement strand
GGCTTGCCGGTGAGCGCGAGCTGCCGCTGCCGCCGCGCGAGGACGAGCGGCCGCTGTCGGCCGAGGTGCGGCTGCGCGACGCCGAGCTGCGCGGCGTGGACCTGCGCGTGGCCTACCTGTGGGTGCGCGTGCCGCTGCCGGGGGCGCCGGCGGCCCTGGTCCAGGTGGCGGAGACGCGCTCCAAGCGCAGCGTGCTGGCCACCGAGATCATCAAGGGCGTGATGCTGCCGCAGTTCATCATCCTGCCGCTGGCGGTGCTGCTGGTGTGGCTGG
>NZ_ALEE01000726.1 GCF_000282995.1 Melaminivora alkalimesophila | reverse complement strand
TGGCGCGCGGCATCAAGCCGCTGCACCAGCTCGAAGAGCGTATCCGCGCGCGCAAGAGTGACGACCTCTCGCCGCTGGACCACCAGGCGGTGCCGCTGGAGGTGGTGCCGCTGGTGGATTCGGTGAACGACCTGCTGCGCCGGCTGCAGGAATCCATGGCGACGCAGCGGCGCTTCCTGGCCGATGCGGCGCACCAGCTCAAGACCCCGCTGGCCGGGCTGCGCATGCAGGCCGACCTGGCGCAGCGCGAAGGCACCAGCACCGAGGAGCTCAAGCAGTCGCTCCAGTACATCGGGCGCTCGTCGATCCGCGCCACGCACACCGTGAACCAGCTGCTGGCGCTGGCGCGCGCCGAGGGGGGCAGCGCGGCGGTGGCGCACCAGCCGGTGGATCTGGCGCGGTTGGTCATCGAGGTGGTGCGCGACGCCGTACCGCGCGCGCTGGCGCGGCGCATCGACCTGGGCTACGACGGCCCGGAGATCGGAGAGGCGGGCGCCTGGGTGAGCGGCAATCCGGTGCTGCTGCAGGAGCTGGTGCGCAACCTGGTGGACAACGCCATCAATTACACGCCCACCGGGCCGCACGAGGCGGGGGTGGTGACGGTGCGCGTGCTGCCCGACCGTTTCGGGCGGGTGGTGCTGCTGCACGTCGAGGACAGCGGCCCTGGCGTGCCGGAAGGCGAGCGCGAGCTGATCTTCCAGCCCTTCTACCGCGCCCTGGGCACCGAGGCCGACGGCTCCGGCCTGGGGCTGCCGATCGTGCGCGAGATCGCGCGCCAGCACGGCGCCGAGCTGAGCGTGGAGGATGCCCGGCCCGGCGCGGCCATGCCGGGCGCGCGCTTTTGCCTGCGCTTCGACGCCGTGCCGCCTCCGCAGTGAGCCTCTGCGCCAAGCGGCCGCCCCCGCCCGGTCTGGGCGCGGGCGGCCGCAGCCGCGAGGGGAAGGATCAGGCTCAGTATTGGTAGGTCGTACTGGGGTAGGCCGCCAGGGTGCTCACGTCACCGCCCAGGCGCTGGACCTCGCGCCGGTATTCCGGACCGCTGCGCAGTCGCTGGTATTCCGCCATGCGGCGCGCCTGCTCGGCGTTGGCCTCGGCCGGGCCTTGCGAGGTCGTGTAGTTCTCCAGCCCGGCGCGGCGCCACAGGTTCAGGTCGGCCTGCACCTCCGCGCGCGACAGGCCCGCGCCCTGCATCTGCATGCGCGTTGCCTGCTCGCCCCAGTTCTGGCCCGGCTGCGTGTCGGCGAAGGCCGGGGCCGCCAGGGATGCGCCCGCCAGGGCAAGAATGGAAAGAGTCTTGCGTGTGTTCAGTTTCATGATGGCATTCCTTTCGTATGAGTGAACAAACGAGAAACGGTATGCCTATCTGAACGCTTTGCCAGAAAGGGCCGTGTGGGACAACGCCCCATTCCCATGCCCACCCGTGTCGGAGGGGCTGGACACTGCCGTGCGGCCCTGCCCGGCTTGGAAGGCAATCTTGGCGAGGCGACGCCCCGCGCCCTCGCCCTCCCCCGCCTCATTCGCAGGGGCGCAGCTCCTTGCCCGCCAGCGCCGGCCGCAGCGCCGGCAGGCGCTCGCGCAGCGCAGCGTCCACCGCGGGCAGGCGCAGGGTGTAGGAGGTGGACTCGGGGCGCTCCTGCACCACGCGCGCCGAGCGCACCCCCTGGCGGCCGAGTTGCACCAGGCCGCGCTGCGCGGCTTCCTCGGTCGAGAAGCGGCCCAGCGACAGGCCGGGCTCGAAGGCCGCGCCCGGGCGGTCGTAGTCGATGCCCAGGGCCCGCAGCTCGGCGCGTTTGCGGGCGACGAATTCCTCATCCGGGAAGCGGCCCATGTAGACCATCCAGCGCCCGGCGACCGCCACGGGCTCGAGCGCCCAGCTGCCCTCGGGCCAGGTGCTCAGGGCGGTGCGCAGCGCTTCTGCCTGGCGCGTGTCGAGCAAGCCGGCCTGCAGGCACGCCTGCGGCGCCGCGGCCGCCGCGGTGGCAGGGGGTTCGGTGGGGAGCGGACCGCCGTTGGTCGGCGTCGGCCCTGCCGGTGGAGCGGCTGGGTCTGGCGCAGGCGCGCCCGGCAGCGCCGGCGGCAGCAACCGCAGTTCCTCGGGAGCGATCTGCTGGTGCAGGCGCTCGGGCTCGCCCTCGGCGGCAGGTGCAAAGCCCCACTCGCGCAGCAGGCCGGACGTCCAGGCGTAGTAGCCGGCATTGGCCAGGAACAGCAGCAGGACGGCAAGGCGCAGCATGGCGATCGGTCAGCGGGTGGGCGTGCGCCGGGGCGCGGCAGAGGGGGACTCCGGAAGCGCCATGCCCTGGGGGCGCACGCTGATGCTCGCGCTGGTGATGCGCTGCATGCCGGCGTCGGTCAGCACCAGCAGCGCGCCCTCCTCGTCCACGCCATGTGCCACGCCCTGCCGGCCCGTCGAGAGCTGCACCGGGTGGCCCGCCAGCACGTCGCGCAGCCCGAAACGCGCCTGGAAGGCGGCAAAGCCGTGTTCGGCAAAGCCCAGCAGGGTCTGCACCAGCGGCAGCCCCAGCTGGCCCAGCGCGCGCGGCGCCGTGAGGGCGCTGTCCACTTCGCGCAGGCAGGCCGGCGGCGGCGAGACGCCCTCGATGCGCACCGGCAGCACGTTCAGCCCGATGCCGACGACCACGTAGCGCGCCTGCGCGTTCGCCTGCGGCGCATGGGTGAAGGTGGCGGTCTCGACCAGGATGCCGCCCAGCTTGCGCCCCTCGCCCAGCCACAGGTCGTTGGGCCACTTCAGGCCGATGCGCGGTGCGTCCGTGCCGGCGGCCGGGACAGCGGGTTGCAGGCTCTCGGCCACCGCCACGCCCACCGCCAGCGACAGCCCCGACCAGTCGCGCGGGCTGAGCGGCAGGCCCAGGGAGAAAGTGAGCGCCGGCACCATGCCCGTGCCCTCGTAGACGGAGGCGGCGCTGTGCCACTGGCGGCCCAGGCGCCCGCGACCGGCGGTCTGGCGCTCGGCCACGAGCAGCGTGGGCGCGGTCTGGCCGGCGCGCGCGCGGCGCATCAGCTCGCTGCTGGTGGAGTCGATGCTGGCCAGGATCTCGACCGAGAAGCCGGGCAGCAGGGGTTCGATCTGCTGCCACAGCGCCTCGGCCGGCCAGGGGGCGGGTTGGACGATGGACATGGGGCCGTGCGGTGCAGAGCGGTCCGCGCCTCAGGCGCGCGGTCCGGGAGGCGACCAGCCGCGCTTGGGCGCCAGCAGCGTGCCGCGGCACGTGGCGCTGCCGCAGTGGCAGGCGTACTCGGCCTTGAGCTTCCTGGTGTAGCGCTCCTCAAGGACCAGGCCGTAGTCGTAGTTCAGCTCTTCCCCGGCCTCGATGTCGCGCAGCGCGGTGATGAAGATGCGGCCGTCCCGCTCGTCGGCCCAGCAGTTGGGCTCGCAGCTGTGGTTGATCCAGCGCGAGGAATTGCCGCCGAACTTCGCGTCGATCACCAGGTCATCATCGACGTGAAAATAGAAGGTGTGGTTCGGCTGGTCGGGGTCGTGCGGGTGGCGCCGCTGGGCCTCGGGCCAGCTGATGCGCTCGCCGGTGTACTCGACGATGACCTCGCCCTCGGCGATGGGGCGCAGCGCGAATACCCCCTTGCCGTGCACGCCCGAGCGCCGCACCTGGATGCGCCGGCCGGCAGGACGGTGTGCGGAAGGTGGGGCGGCGGCGCGGGGCATGGGGCGGGGAATCGGTTTTCTGATACTTTGGATGGGCACGCATGCATGCGTGCGCGTGCGCGGGGAGCGGCCATTGTAGGCATGGGCCCACGCGCCGGAAACGCAGAAACGGAATATGAGCAAGACGCTGGTCATCGCAGAAAAACCCTCGGTCGCGCAGGACATCGTGCGCGCGCTCACGCCCGTGGCCGGGCGCTTCGACAAGCACGAGGACCATTTCGAGAACGAGCGCTACGTGGTCACGAGCGCCGTGGGCCACCTGGTGGAGATCCAGGCGCCGGAGGAATTCGACGTCAAGCGCGGCAAGTGGAGCTTCGCCCACCTGCCCGTCATCCCGCCCTACTTCGAGCTCAAGCCGGTGGACAAGACCAAGGGGCGCCTGAACGCGGTGGTCAGGCTCGCGCGGCGCAAGGACGTGACGGAGCTGGTGAACGCCTGCGACGCGGGGCGCGAGGGCGAGCTGATCTTCCGCCTGATCGAACAATACGCCGGCGGCGGCAAGCCGCTGGGCAAGCCCATCAAGCGCCTGTGGCTGCAGAGCATGACGCCGCAGGCGATCCGCGACGGCTTCCAGAACCTGCGCAGCGACGCGCAGATGCGGGGCCTGGCCGACGCCGCGCGCAGCAGGAGCGAGGCCGACTGGCTGGTGGGCATCAACGGCACGCGCGCCATGACGGCCTTCAACTCGCGCGACGGCGGTTTCTTCCTGACCACCGTGGGCCGGGTGCAGACGCCGACGCTGTCGCTGGTGGTCGAGCGCGAGGAGAAGATCCGCAAGTTCGTCGCCCGCGACTACTGGGAGATCCACGCCGCCTTCGACGTGGAGGCGGGCCAGTACCTGGGCAAGTGGTTCGACCCGCAGTGGAAGAAGAACCCCGAGGACCCGGAGATGCGCGCCGACCGCGTCTGGTCCGAGGCCCAGGCGCGGGCCATCGCCGAGGCGGTGCGCGGCAAGCAGGCGAGCGTCAGCGAGGAAGCCAAGCCGGTCACGCAGGCCTCGCCCCTGCTGTTCGACCTGACCAGCCTGCAGCGCGAGGCCAACGGGCGCTTCGGCTTCTCCGCCAAGACCACGCTGGCACTGGCGCAGGCGCTGTATGAGCGCCACAAGGCCCTGACCTACCCGCGTACCGACTCGCGCGCCCTGCCGGAAGACTACCTGCCCGTGGCGCGCGACACCTTCACCATGCTCGCCGGCAGCGGCATGGCGCACCTCGCGCCCTATGCCCGCCAGGCGCTGGACGAAGGCTACGTGCGCCCGACGAAGCGGGTCTTCGACAACAGCAAGGTGAGCGACCACTTCGCCATCATCCCGACCACGCAGGCCCCCAGCGGCCTGTCCGAGGCCGAGCAAAAACTCTACGACCTGGTGGTGCGGCGCTTCCTGGCGGTGTTCTTCCCGAGCGCCGAATACCAGGTCACGACGCGCATCAGCCGCGTCGAGGAGCATGCCTTCAAGACCGAGGGCCGGGTGCTGGTCAAGCCCGGCTGGCTCGCGATCTACGGCAAGG
The DNA here is from genome assembly GCF_000282995.1 of Melaminivora alkalimesophila. GTDB lineage: Bacteria > Pseudomonadota > Gammaproteobacteria > Burkholderiales > Burkholderiaceae_C > Melaminivora > Melaminivora alkalimesophila. The sequence continues at coordinate 13,734 of NZ_ALEE01000726.1, read as the reverse complement.
AAGCGGCCGGCGAGCTCGACGGCGGCGGCAAGGCCGCGGCCGGCAGGGAGGGCGAGGGCGCCGAGCGGGCCGACAAGGCCAGCGGCCGGCCGCTCGTGCCGGTGCGCCCGGGCGAGCCCGCGCACACGGCCGCGGCCGATGCGAAGGGGCTGCGCACCAAGCCGCCGGCGCGCTACTCCGAAGCCACGCTGCTGGGCGCGATGGAGAGCGCCGGCAAGCAGGTGGAGGACGAGGAGCTGCGCAGCGCCATGCAGGAAAAGGGCCTGGGCACGCCCGCCACGCGCGCCGCCATCATCGAAGGGCTCCTCACCGAGAAATACATGCTGCGCGAAGGGCGCGAGCTGATCCCCACGGCCAAGGCCTTCCAGCTGATGACGCTGCTGCGCGGGCTGGGCGTGAAGGAATTGTCGCGCGCCGAGCTCACCGGCGAGTGGGAATACAAACTCGCCCAGATGGAGCGCGGCGAGCTCGCGCGCGAGGCCTTCATGCAGCAGATCCAGGCCATGACGGAGAAGATCGTCAGGAAGGCCAAGGAATACGACCGCGACAGCATTCCCGGCGACTACGCCACGCTTTCCGCGCCCTGCCCGGATTGCGGCGGCGTGGTCAAGGAAAATTACCGCCGCTACGCCTGCACCGGCGCAGGTGGATCGGGCGAGGGCTGCGGCTTTTCCTTCACCAAGTCGCCCGCCGGACGCACCTTCGAGACCGCCGAGGCCGAGGAACTGCTGCAAAAGCGCCGCATCGGGCCGCTGGAGGGCTTTCGCTCCAAGGCCGGCTGGCCGTTCACGGCCGAGGTCGCCATCGTGCGCGACGAGGCGGCCGGCCACCACAAGCTGGAGTTCGACTTCGGCGACGATGCCGCCGCCAGCGAAGGCAGCGGCGAGGTGGTGGATTTCTCCGGCCAGGAAAGCCTGGGCCCCTGCCCGGTCTGCAGCGCGCCGGTGTACGAGCACGGCAGCAACTACGTGTGCAGCCGCGCCGTGCCCACGGCCGGGCAGCCGCAACCTTCGTGCAAGTTCAAGAGCGGCAAGGTGATCCTGCAGCAGCCCGTGGAGCGCGTGCAGATGCAAAAACTCCTGGCCACCGGCAAGACCGACCTGCTCGACAAGTTCGTGAGCATGCGCACGCGCCGGCCCTTCAAGGCGTTCCTCGCCTGGGACGCGGCGGCCGGCAAGGTCAACTTCGAGTTCGAGCAGCGCGGCGAGGGCAAGTACCCAGCGCGCAAGGGCACTGCTGCCGCTGCCGCCGCCAGGACCGGGGGTGCGGCCAAGAAGGCGGCGGCCAAGCCCGCGGCGAAAAAAGCCGCCCCCGCCAAGGCCGCGCGCAAGCCGTCCACGGCGGCCGGCAAGACCCCGAGCGCGCAGTTGGCGGCCGTGATCGGGCCCGCGCCGGTGGCGCGCACCGAGGCGCTCAAGAAGCTCTGGGACTACATCAAGGCCCACAACCTGCAGGACCCGCAGGACAAGCGCAGCATCGTCGCGGACGACAAGCTGCGCGCCGTCTTCGGCAAGGAGCGTGCGGGCATGTTCGAGCTGGCGGGCATCCTGAGTCCGCACCTGGCCTGAAGCGCGTGGACACGGTGCCATCGCCATGCTGAGCCGGGGCCAACGCGCCGCCCTCGCGATCCTTGCGGTCGCGGCCCTGGCGGCCGCGGCGGCCGCGTGGTGGACGGCTCCGCAGTGGGTGCCCCACGCCGGGCCGTGGGCCCAGCAGGCGTGGCGCAAGCTGACGCGCCCGGGCCCGGAGACCCTTCCGCAGGGCAAGGCCGGCCGCACAGACCCCGCCGACCGACGCACCGCCGCCGATGCGGCGCAGGCCGCGCCCCCGCCCGCGCCGCGCAAGTGCGTGCGCGGCGCCTCGGTCGTCTATACCGACCAGCCGTGCCCGCCCGGCAGCCGGGAGGAGGCGGTGGATGGGGCGGTGACGACGCTGCCAGGCCGCTGACTGCGCGCTTCTGGATACAGCTGCCACCGCAACTTGCGGGCCGGCGGCCTGTCTGCTCGCCCTTGTCTCGACGGCAGCGCTCACGGCCTTTCTCAGGCATCCAGCGGCAACCCTCGCATGGCCCGATCCACGCTTGTTTCGATGGCCTCCAGCACCTGCGGCGGCACGCGCTGCGCGAACTGCTTGCGCCGGTGGTTCGACAGCTTTCCGCCATTTTGGAAAATCGTCACGATCAGCGTGGTCAGGTCGCTGCTTCGCACGTCGTGGCGGTCGTTGATGAAGCGCGATACCCGGTCGAACAGGGCGAGGAAGTCCACCTCCTGGCGCAGGTGCGTGTCCAGCGCAGCCTCGGCCATTTCGAGGGTGAACTGCACGCATTCCGTCAGGTCCATGTAGCGAAACCAGGCGTCGGCGCCGGCTGCCCATTCGTAGCCGTAGTGCTCGTCGCCCGCCCAGGTGACGCGGCACAGCTGGCGTGCCGGCCGGCTGAAAGACGTCAGGGCTTGCAGATATTGCGGCTCGTGCTTTTTCATCGCCACCGATACGGGCAGCAGGAACTGGGGCGGCAGGCGCCCCGACTGGCCCAGGCAGTGATGGATCAGGAAGCGCGACAGGCGGCCGTTGCCGTCCATGAATGGGTGGATGAAGACGAAGGCGAACGACACCACCGCCGCGTGCGCCAGGGGGTCGAGCGGTGCGGGCCGCTGGTTGGCCAGTGCCATCAGCTGCTCCATCAGTTCCACCGCCAGATCTGGCCAGGGCGGCACGTAGGTCACGCCGGCAGCGCCCAGCAGGTCCCTTTGCAGGCGGTTTTGCTCATGGCGAAACTGCACCGCCTTGTCGAACGGGTTGGAGACGGCGGCGTTTTGCAGCTCGACCAGCAGCTCTTCGGTCAGCGGCCGCTGCTCGTGCGCGCGCTTGAGCAAGGATGCGAACAGCGCGGCCTTGTCATGGCTGGGCGTCTCGCCCTCGATGGCGAACGAGCCCTCGGTTTCGCTTAAGTAAGCCCAGGACAGGGCGCGCTCGAGCATGGCGCCCCCGATGCGCTCGGCAAACGCCTGCGCCTGGGCCAGGATGTCGCGCTCCAGCAGCTGCTCCAGCGCGGGCGTCCTGCGCACCACCGGGCAGAACGACCAGTTGCCCAGGCCGTTGAACTCGATGCGCCAGCGGGCATCGCGCCGCACCGTGCCGACCAGGTAGTCGCGCGGATGGAACAGGGGCGCATAGGCGGCGGTCACCCCTGGCTCGTCCAGCGCGGGCAGGCGCTCGCGGTGCAGGCCCTCCCAGAGATGGCACAGCTTGCGGGTATAGACCCCGTTCGGCCCGCTGCGGGCCAGCTCGGCCAGCTGTTCGGGCGGGATGCGGCGCAGTGCCGCAGCCAGCAGGTCCAGCCGGACGCCCTCGTGCTTGATGGCAAAGAGCGCCTGCGCCAGCAGCTCCTGCGCGGGCGCCAGCCGGGGCGGCACCAGCAAGGCCCCTTCGGGCAGCTGCTCGATACGGCTGACGGGCGCCACACGCGCCTGCTGCGCGCCGAGGAAATCGGGCGTGTCCAAGGCTTGCTGGATCCACGCGTAGCCAACAGCGCTCATGTAGATAACCCTTTGGGCAAGTAAAAATCCGCAGTGTTACAACATTTCTTGCAGAAATCCGCTTTTCCCTGATTTTTTCTTCAGTTTCGGCTGTGGCACCGCATCAACGGCCTCCCAGTGCCTGCACCTCACTCGCCCGCGCCGCCTCCTCAAACCGATCCACCCGCCGTAGCAGCGGAAACACCTTCATCCACGCCACCACCACCCCCAGCGTGCACACCCCGCCCAGCACCGCCGCCGGCACCGTCCCCAGCCAGGCGGCTGTTGTGCCCGCGCGGAATTCGCCCAGCTCGTTGGACGAGCCGATGAACAGCATGTTGACCGCGTTCACGCTCCCGCGCATCGCATCCGGCGTGGAGAACTGCACCAGCGTGCCGCGGATGTTCACACTCACCATGTCGGCCGCGCCAGCTATCCCCAGCATCAGGCACGACAGCCAGAACCAGTGCGACAGTGCAAACACCAGGTTGGCCGCGCCGAACACCGCCACCGCGGCGAACATCGCCGGCCCCACCCGGCGCGTGATCGGCCGCAGGCTCAGCAGCAGCCCCATGCCCACCTCGCCCGCCGCCATGGCGCTGCGCAGGGCGCCCAGGCCCGCGGGGCCGACGTGCAGCACCTCCTGCGCGTAGATCGGCAGCAGCGCCACCACGCCGCCCAGCAGCACGGCGAACAGATCGAGCGAGATCGTGCCCAGGATGATCGGCCGGCTGCGGATGAAGGCGATGCCGGCGCCAAAACGCTCGGTCATCGTGCCCTGCGCCGCGGTGCGCGGGCCGGCATGCGCCACCGTGACGCGCCGCAGCAGCGCGGCGCCCAGCACGAAGCAGCCGCAGCACACGGCGTAGGTCAGCTCGCCCCCGCCGAGCGCGTACAGCCCGCCACCCAGCAGCGGCCCGCCCACGGCCGCGCTGCGCATCAGCATGCTGTTGGCGGCAATGGCCTGCGCGAGCTGGCCGCGCGGCACGATCTGCGGCAGCAGGCTCTGCATGGCCGGCCCGGAAAATGCGCGCGCGCAGCCGTACAGCACCAGCACCGCGTAGATGCCCCCGACGCCGCTCGCGCCGTGGCCCGACAGCCACCACAGCAGCGCGCTGCACAGCGCCCCCACCGACCAGCTCAGGCCCAGGATGCGGCGCCGGTCGTGGCGGTCGATCAGGTCGCCGGCCGGCAGCAGCAGGCCCAGCATGGGCAGGAACTGCGCCAGCCCCACCCAGGCCAGCGCCAGCGGCTCGCGCGTCAGGTCATAGACCTGCCAGGCGACCACCACCGCCTGCACCTGCGTGGCGACGACGGCCACCACCCGGGCGACCAGGAAGGCGGTGAAGCCGCGGTGGCGAAACACGCTGTCGCGCGCAGCAGGGGCGGTCGGGGATGGGGAAGGGGGAGGGTCGGGCGGACGGGCCATGGGGCGGGAGGCGGGGCGAGGCGGGAAGAAGAGGCTTCCCTGGGGCACCGAAATTATCCCTGCGTCCGCCGGGCCCTGCCCCGCAGACACCTGGGCGACGCATTGCCGTCTGCGGCACATTACGATGGACGCCCGCCCGCCACCCGGCGGGCCCTGCACCCACCTCTGCGACAAAGGAAGCAAGGCACACCATGTTCAGCCACGTCATGCTCGGCGCGAGCGACCTCGACCAATCCCGCAAGTTCTACGATGCCCTGCTGGGCGCGCTCGGCATCCCGCCCGGCTTCACCGACCCGAAGAACCGCACCTTCTGGCGCCACGGCGGCAACACCTTCGCCATCACCGCGCCCCTCAATGGCGAGCCGGCCTGCCACGGCAACGGCAGCACCATCGGCTTTGCCGCCGCCTCGCCCGAGCAGGCCAAGGCGGCGCATGCGGCCGGCATCGCCGCTGGCGGCACCGACTGCGAGGACCCGCCCGGCTGGCGCGGCGAGCCGGGCGCCGGCGGCATGTACCTGGCGTACCTGCGCGACCCGGCCGGCAACAAGCTCTGCCTGCTGCATCGCCCGCCCAAGGCGTCCTGAGGCGGCTGCAATGCTGCGCCCCGCAGACATCGACTTCCGGCTGTCCGTGCAGGAGCTGGCGCCGCGGCTGCTGGGCGTGACGCTGCTGGTCGATGGCGTGGGCGGGCGCATCGTGGAGACCGAGGCCTACCACCGGATGGATCCGGCCTCGCACAGTTTCCGCGGCCCCACGCCGTCCAACGCCTCCATGTTCGGCCCGCCGGGGCGCGCCTACGTGTACCGCTCCTACGGCGTGCACTGGTGCCTGAACCTGGTGTGTGGGCAGGAGGGCGACGGCGCGGCGGTGCTGATCCGGGCGCTGGAGCCCACGCACGGCCTGGCGCAGATGCAGCAGCGCCGCGGCCTGCAGGACGAGCGCCTGCTGTGCGCCGGGCCGGGGCGGCTGACCCAGGCGCTGGCCATCGACCGCAGCTTCGACGGGCTGCCACTCGACAGGCAGCCCTTCGCCTTGCTGGAACCTGCGGGCGCGGGCGGGCCCGAGCTCCCGCCGGTCCAGGCCGGGCCGCGCATCGGCATCACGCGCGCGGTGGAGGTGCCGTGGCGTTTCGGCGTGGCCGGCTCGCGCTTTCTCAGCCGCCCGTTTCCGGGCGCAGCGCCTGCGCCGACGCCGGCAGGCCGAAGATCCGGTCGAAGGACCAGTTGAAGGCGTAGGTGTAGACCAGGAAGAACACCAGCAGCCCGGCCTCCATCAGCGTCGCCTGCCACAGGCCGACGCCAAACCACCAGGCCATGAGCGGGATCAGCATCAGCGCCAACCCCCCCTCGAAACCGAGGGCGTGCGCCACGCGGCGCGCGACCGAGCGGCCCTTGACCGGCTGGCGCGCCTCCCAGCGCTCGAACAGGTGGTTGAAGCTCACGTTCCACAGCACGGCCAGCGTGGAGGCGACCACCGACATCACGCCCGAGGCTCCCGGCGGCTGGCCGATGGCCATGAACAGCAGGGTCGAGGCGATGACGGCGATGAGCTCGTACAGGCTGACGAACAGCACCCGGCGCCAGGGACCTTGCAGGCCCGTGGGGCGGGAAGCGGCAGAGCAGGAAGCAGCGGGGGCGGGAACGGGCGAGGCTGCAGGCATCGAGGCAGTATAGGAATCAGGGTAATCCCGGGGATGATAGGGGGGAAGCCGGCATCCGTCCTATGCGCACCCTGCATGTCGGACAAACACGGCGGCGTTGGACAAGCCGGGGGCCGCGCCCTAGAGTAGCCCGCCTGACAACGAGAAGGACATACCCATGCCACCTGCCCCCGCCTCCGCATCGGCGCCATCGCATTCCCTGCCCTCCTACCTGGCCGCAGACCGCCTGGGCCCTTGGGGCGTGTACCTGCAGCAGATCGACCGGGTCACGCCCTACCTGGGCAGCCTGTCGCGCTGGGTGGAGACGCTCAAGCGCCCCAAGCGCTCACTGATCGTGGACGTGCCCATCGAGATGGACGACGGCAGCATCGCCCACTTCGAGGGCTACCGCGTGCAGCACAACCTGAGCCGCGGCCCGGGCAAGGGGGGCGTGCGCTTCCACCAGGACGTGACGCTGTCGGAGGTCATGGCGCTGTCGGCCTGGATGAGCATCAAGAACGCCGCTGTGGACGTGCCCTACGGCGGCGCCAAGGGCGGCATCCGCGTCGATCCGAAGAAGCTCTCGCGCGGCGAGCTCGAGCGCCTGACGCGCCGCTACACCAGCGAGGTCGGCATCATCATCGGCCCGACCAAGGACATCCCGGCGCCCGACGTGAACACCAACGGCCAGATCATGGCCTGGATGGTCGATACCTATTCCATGGACGTGGGCTACACCGCCACCGGCGTGGTCACGGGCAAGCCGGTGGAACTCGGCGGATCGCTCGGGCGCATGGAGGCCACCGGCCGCGGCGTGTTCACCGTGGGCGCGGAGGCGGCGCGCCACACCGGCCTGGCGATCGAGGGCGCACGCGTGGCGGTGCAGGGTTTCGGCAACGTGGGCGGCACGGCCGGGCGGCTGTTCGCCGAGGCCGGGGCGCGCGTGGTGGCGGTGCAGGACCACACGGGCACCGTGTTCAGCGACCGGGGCCTGGACGTGCCGGCGCTGCTGGCGCACGTGCAGGAGACGGGCGGCGTGGCCGGCTTCGGCGGGGCCGAGGCGCTGCAGGACAGTGAATTCTGGGGCGTGGATTGCGACATCCTGATCCCGGCGGCGCTGGAGGGCCAGATCACGCGCGAGAACGCCGGCCGCATCCGCGCGAAGATGGTCATCGAGGGCGCCAACGGCCCGACCACGCCCGAGGCCGACGATATTTTGAGCGACAAGGGCGTGCTGGTCCTGCCGGACGTGATCTCCAACGCCGGCGGCGTGACGGTGAGCTATTTCGAGTGGGTGCAGAACTTCTCGAGCTTCTTCTGGACCGAGGACGAGATCAACGACCGGCTGGTGCGCATCATGCGCAACGCCTTCGCGGGCGTCTGGGAGACGGCGCAGGAGCACAAGGTCTCCTTGCGCACCGCCGCCTTCATCGTCGCCTGCACGCGCATCCTGCGGGCGCGCGAGCTGCGCGGGCTGTACCCCTGAGCGGCGCCCCTGCCCTGACGCATCGCCGAGGCGGCCCCAGGGCCGCCTTTTTCGTGCCGCCGGGGCTGCCGCGGCGGGTTCAGAACTTCGACGTGAAGGTCAGCACCAGGTTGCGCCCCAGGCCGGGCAGCTCGTCCACTCCCGCCCGGTAGTCCTTGTCCAGCAGGTTGTTCAGGTGCAGGGCGACGCGGTAGCGGTCCTGCGGGCCGAAGCTGCTGCCCACGGACAGGTTGAGCGTGCCCCAGCCGGCCAGGTGGCGCGAGACCTTGCCGGACTTCTCGATGTCGCGCTCGCGCTTGTCCACTGCCGTCGCCCCTTGCACGAACACGTCGAGCCACGTGTTGGCATTGGCGATGGTGTCCTCGTAGCGCAGGCCCAGCCGGCCGGCCAGGCGCGGCACGTCGGTCTGATAGGTGGAGAAATCATCCACGGTGAGCTGGCGGCGCATCCAGGTGCCGGAGAAATACGGCGTGAAGTTGCTGCCCGGCACCAGGTATTCCACCAGCAGCTCCAGGCCGTAGCTCTTGGCGCGGTCGGCGTTGACGTAGATGTCGCCGCCGCTGCAGCGGCCCGTGATGGCGCAGGATTCGAAGGTGATGTAGTCCTTGGCGCGGCTGTAGAACAGGGTCCCGTCGAAGACCACGCCCTGGTTCTGGTAGCGCAGGCCGAGTTCGTAGTTCCTGGAGCGCTCGGGGGCAAGATCCGGGTTGCCGTGCAGCACGATGCCGCGCCCGGCGCGCGAGTCGGTGAACTGCTCCAGCAGCGAGGGCATGACGTAGCCCTCGGAATAGCCGGCGCGCACGGTGGAATGCTTCAGGCCCGTCCAGGTGAGCCCCAGTGCCTTGACGAAACGCCCGTGGCGGCTGCGCTCACCCGCCTGGTGCGTGTCGCTGGTGGTCTCGTCGAGCGACGAGCTGACGCGGTAGTAGCGCAGGCCGCCAGTGAGCTTCCAGTCGGGTGCCAGCGTCCATTCGTCCTGCACGAAGGCCGAGGCGGTCTGCATGGTGGCGCGGTCAAAAGCCGTGCTGCGCACGCCGAACGGCGGCTGGTACTGCGGCAGCGGCGGCAGCGGGTTGGCGCCGACCACGGTGATGTTGTTGAGCTTGGTGGTCCGCAGGTCGTCGCGCAGGAGCTGCGCGCCGACCACGGTGTAGTGGTCGGGGTGGAAGGAATAATCCAGCTGCACGCTGGCGCCCCAGGTGTCGGTGCGATCGGTGGAGGCCGAGTCCATCACGATGTCACTGGTTCGCAAGGGGATGTTCACGCCCGGCCCCGGCCCGGGAATGTGCACGCGCCCGCCGCGGCCGCGGATTCGGATCAGGTTGTCGAACTCGCGGTCCACGCGCTGCACGAAGGCGTCGGCGCTCAGCTTGCGCAGCACCGGGCCCAGCTTCTTGCCCTCGTAATGGAGGCCCAGCTTGCCCAGGTCGCGTTGGGGCAAGTTGGCGTTGAACTGGGTGATCTCGGCCTCGGCGATGTCGATGCGCGCCTGGCGCCCGGCGATCGTCGGGTTGATGTCCACGTTCCTGAGCGTCACCAGCGCGAACGGGTCCTGCCAGCCATCGGCCTGCAGGCGGTGGTGGTTGGCCTTCAGTGCCACATAGTGGTGGCCGGCCTCGTCGAGTTTCAGGCCCAGGTGCGCGCTCAGGTCCTCGTTGGCGTAGGAGGAATTGTCCAGCCGGCCGCTGGCGCTGTACGGGCCCCTGGCGACGCGCCGGTCGCCGTGCTCGTCGCCGCTGACCGACACGCGCCAGTCCAGCCGATCCTGGCTGCCCGACAGCGCCGCCCAGCCCTGCCAGCCGCGGGTGCCGCTGTCGAAGGTCGCGCCCAGCTCGGTCTGCAGCGGCTGCGCCGCGCCCTTGCGCGTGATGAGGTTGATCACGCCGCCGATGGCCTTGGCGCCGTACAGCACCGAGGCCGGGCCGCGCACCACCTCGATGCGCTCGATGTTGGCCGGATCGACCAGCAGCGGCGAGCCGAAGGAGCTGTGGTCGGTCAGCTCCTGGCCATCGACCAGGATCACGACGCGGTTGGACTGCTCGCCGCGGATGCGGATGCGCTGCATGCCGGCGACCGCCGAATCGACCACGGACACGCCCGGCACGTTGCGCAGCAGCTCGGCGATGCTGTCGGCGCCGCTGTTTTCGATTGTCTCGCGATCGACGATGGAGACCGATGCGGGGTTGTTGCGCACCGAGGTGGCGGTGCGCGTGCCGGTGACGACGACCGCATCGAGCACCGTGCTGGGCTCCTTGGCGTGCGCCGTGGCGGCGCATGACAGGGCGATCAGGACGGCGAGCCGGCGGGGGGAGAGGACATTCATGAAGACAGGACCGGTCGAGGACAGGAGGGCTGGGGTCAGGGAGGGAATTTTCTCAGCTTTGGCCGGCGCGCCCGGCGCCGGCCGGGGAGACCGGCTCAGGTACCGATGACCCCGCGCTCGCGCAGTGACTGCAGCTGCGCCGCGTCCAGCCCCAGGCGCTCGCGCAGCACCTCTTCCGTGTGCTGGCCCAGCGCCGGCGGCGCATGCCGCAGCGTTGGCGGGGTTTCCGACAGGCGCATGGGGTTGGCGGTGCCGACCACGCGGTTGACCTCGGAGCCGGCCGGCGGCGGGCCGCCCGGGCGGCGCTCCTGCTCGATGCGCAGGCCGCGCGCGCGCACCTGCGGATCGTCGAAGGCCTGGGCAATGTCGTTGATCGGCCCGCAGGGCACGGCCTTGTCCTCCAGCAGCGCGATCCACTGCGCCGTGGGGCGGGTGCGCGTGAGCGCGGCCACCAGGCCCACCAGTTCCTCGCGGTGCGCCACGCGCGCGGCGTTGGTGGCAAAGCGCGCGTCCCCGGCCCAGTCCACGCCCGCCGCCTCGCAAAAGCGCGTGAACTGCCCGTCGTTGCCGACGGCCAGCAGCATGCGCCCGTCCTGCGTGGGGAAGTCCTGGTAGGGCACGATGCTCGGGTGGGTGTTGCCCTGGCGCTGCGGCACGGTGCCGGTGTTGAGGAAGGCCGCGCCCTGGTTGGCGAGCATGGCCATCGCCACGTCCAGCAGGGCGATGTCGATGTGCTGTCCGCGCCCGCTGTGGTGGCGCGCCTCCAGGGCGGCGAGGATGGCGCTGGTGGCGTACATGCCGGTGAACAGGTCGATCACGGCCACGCCCACGCGCATCGGGCCGCCCCCGGGCGCATCGTCGGGCTGGCCGGTGATGCTCATCAGCCCGCTCATCGCCTGCACCAGCAGGTCGTAGCCGGCACGCTCGGCGTAGGGGCCGGTATGCCCGAAGCCGGTCACGGAGCAGTAGATGAGGCGCGGGTTCAGCGCGCTCAGGGAGGCGTAGTCCAGACCGTAGCGCGCCAGGCCGCCGGTCTTGAAGTTCTCCACCAGCACGTCGCTGCTGCACGCGAGCTGGCGGATGAGCTGCTGGCCCTCGGGGCTTGCCATGTCCACCGTGACGGAGCGCTTGTTGCGGTTGCAGGCGGCGAAATAGCTCGCCTCGTGCGTGGGGCGGCCGTCCTTGCCGGGAAAGAAGGGCGGGCCCCAGTGGCGCGTGTCGTCGCCGGCGCCGGGTTTCTCGATCTTGATGACGTCGGCGCCCAGGTCGGCGAGGTTCTGCGTGCACCAGGGGCCGGCGAGCACGCGCGAGAGGTCGAGCACGCGCAGGTGGCCGAGGGCGCCGGCGCGGGGCGGGAGGGAGGAAGCGGTGGAAGGGTTCATGGCGCGGTGGGCAGGCTCGGGTAGCGGCCGGCGAGGCGTCATCGCCGGCGGCAGACAAACGGAAGCCGTCCATGGTATGCGCTCCGAGGCCACCCCCATGCGCAGGTGACAGCCTGCCGACCCGGCCGGGCGCACAATGCGGCGCGCAGCCTGCCGCTGCCGCGCAACCTGGCGAACGCCCTGCCATGCCTTCCCCACCGTCTTCCGCCCGCCTGGCCCTGATGCTGCTGGCCCTGCTCTCGGCCTTCGCGCTCAGCCAGGCGTTTCGCACCGTCACCTCCATCCTCGCGCCCAGCCTGCAGGCCGAGTTCGCCCTGACGGGCCGCGCGCTGGGTGCCTTTGCCGGGCTGTTCGGGCTGTCCTTCGGCGTGGCGCAGCTGCTCATGGGCATCGGGGTCGATGTCTATGGCATTCGCCGCACGGTGCTCACGGCGTTCTCGCTGGCGATCGCCGGGGCGCTGGTCTCGGCGCTGGCGCCCAGTTACGGCTGGCTGATGGCCGGGCAGCTGCTGATCGGCGTGGGCTGCTCGCCGGCCTTCCTCGCCTCCACGCTGTTCGTCGCGCGGCACTTCCCGGCCGAGCGTTTCGCCTTCTTCTCGGGCGTGAGCATGGGGGTGGGCGGCATCGGCCTGATCATGACCGGCACGCCGCTGGCCTGGGTGGTGCAGCACACGGGCTGGCGCGTGGGCTTCTTCGTGCTGGCGGGGCTGTCGGTGGCGTCGTGGCTGACCATCTGGTGGACGGTGCACGAGCCGCCCGCAGCCTACGCCTCGCAGGCGCCGCGCGAGCGTTGGGGGCGGGCGCTGTGGCGCATGGTCTCGCTGCTGGCGCTGCCGCACACCTGGGGCATCGTGCTGCTGGGGATGACGGGCTACGCCGCCTTCCTGGCGCTGCGCGGGCTGTGGCTCGGGCCGCTGCTGATCGAACGCTTCGATTTCACGCTGGTGCAAAGTGGCCATGTGGCGCTGGTGCTGTCGCTGATCGCGCTGTTCACGCCGGGCGTTTTCGGCCGCTTCGATCCGGGCGTGCGGCGCCGGCGCCGGTGGATCACCGCGGTCGCCACGCTGATGGCGGGGCTGTTCGTGCTGCTGGCCTTCCTGTCGGGGCCGGCGGCGGCGCTGGCGGTGATCGTGCTGATGGGGCTGCTGTCGGGCTACGGGGTGCTGCAGTACGCCGACGTGCGCGCCTCCTACCCGTCCGAGCTGACCGGGCGGGCGCTGTCGCTCTACACCATGGCGATGTTCCTCGGGGTGGCGCTGGTGCAGTGGGCGAGCGGCATGGTCGCCGCCTGGGCGGCGGAGCAGGGTTGGGAGCCCTACCGCGCCGTGCTGCTGGCGATCGGGGCGTGGCTGGCGCTGGCGGCGCAGGCGTTTCGCTGGCTGCCGGCCTCGCCGCTGCTTGCGCCCCGGCGCTGAAGGGCTCGGCCCCTGGCGCTGCGGGCGCGAGCGCCACTACCATCGGGCCCATGCCCGCGCCTCCGCCCTCCGCCGCCACGCTGCCACTGGACGCCCAGGGCATCCACGCCCTGGCGGCGCGCTCGATGTTCGAGCTGTTCTCCAGCGTCAGCCAGGGCATGTTCCTGATCGACCGCGCCGGCCGCGTGGTCTGGGTGAACGAGGGCTACCAGCGTTTCCTGCCGGCGCTGGGCTTTGCCTCGCTGGACGAATTCCTCGGGCGCATGGTCGAGGACGTGATACCGGGCACGCGGATGCGCCGCGTGCTCGAGAGCGGCAAGCCGGAGCTGATCGACCTGCTGACCAACAAGGCCGGCACCTTCGTGGTCAGCCGCATCCCGCTGCGCAGCGAGGGCGGCGAGGTCATGGGCGCCATCGGCATGGTGTTCTTCGACCACCCGGAGACCACGCTGCGCCCGCTCATCAGCAAGTTCGCGCAGCTGCAGCGCGAGCTCGACGACGCGCGCCAGGCGCTGGCCGCGCAGCGGCTGGCCGGCCGCGGCGGC
>NZ_ALEE01000725.1 GCF_000282995.1 Melaminivora alkalimesophila | reverse complement strand
GCCGCGGCGGCACGGGCGAGCGCCAGCGCCGGGCGCGCTACACCTTCGCCAGCTTCATCGGCTCCAGCCCCGCCGCCGCCGAGGTCAAGCGCCAGGCCCGGCGCGCCGCGCAGTCGGCCAGCCCGGTGCTGCTGCTGGGCGAGACCGGCACCGGCAAGGAACTGCTGGCGCACGCCATCCACGCCGCCTCGGCGCGCGCCGACGGGCCCTTCGTCAGTGTGAACATCGCCGCCGTGCCGGAGACGCTGCTGGAGGCCGAGTTCTTCGGCGTGGCGCCGGGCGCCTACACGGGGGCGGACCGGCGCGGGCGCGAGGGGCGCTTTCGGCTGGCGGACGGCGGCACGCTGTTCCTCGACGAGATCGGCGACATGCCACTGCATGTCCAGGCCAAGCTGCTGCGTGCGTTGCAGGAGGGCGAGATCGAGCCGCTGGGCAGCAACCGGCTGCTGCCCTTCGACGTGCGCGTGGTCGCCGCCACCTCGCGCGACCTGCACGCCATGGTGCAGGCCGGGCAGTTCCGCGAGGACCTGTTCTATCGCCTCCACGTGCTGCCGATCCGCGTGCCGCCGCTGCGCGAGCGCCCGGGCGACATCCCGGCGCTGGTGGAGGCGCTGTACGAGGACCTGCTGCTGCGCAGCGGGGTGGAGCCGCCCGAGCTGCTGCCGGACGCGCTGGCGCTGCTGGCCGGCCAGAGCTGGCGCGGCAACATCCGCGAGCTGCGCAACGTGCTGGAACAGGTCGCCATGCGCAGCGACAGCCCGCGCATCGGCGCGGCGCAGCTGGCGCAGGTGCTGCGCGAGACCGGGGTGGAGCCGGCGGCGCCCCTGGCCCCGGCTCCGCGTCCGGGCCCCGGCAGGCAGGACGAAGAGGCGCTGCTGCTGCGCCCGCTGGCCGAGCAGGTGGCGGAGCTCGAACACCGGGCGATCGGCGCCGCGCTGCGCCGGCACGGCGGCAATCGGCTGGCGACGGCGCGTGCGCTGGGCATCTCGCGCGCCAAGCTGTACGCGCGGCTTGCGGAAAACCCTGATCTTCAAGTAGACAATTGACTGAATTTCAGACAGACGATTTGACTGATTCCCAGACAACACTGGGCACGAACAGCGTATCTCGGCCTTGAAAGGACCCCCGAGCGGCTGGCACGCCTTGTGCATGGACAGGTCAACCACCACAGGAGACCCACCCATGCAACGCCGCACCCTGGTCGCGCTGGCCGCCCTGGCCACCACGCTCGCCGCCCCTGCCGCCCTCGCGCAGAAGGGCGAGATCCGCATCGCCCACATCTACAGCAAGACCGGGCCGCTGGAGGCCTACGGCAAGCAGACCCAGGCCGGGCTGATGATGGGCCTGCAGTACGCCACCGGCGGCAGCATGGAAGTCGGCGGCAAGAAGCTGGTCGTGCTCGAGCGCGACGACCAGGGCAAGCCCGACCTCGGCAAGAGCCTGCTGGCCGCCGCCTACTCCGACGACAAGGCCGACATCGCCGTCGGCCCCACGTCCTCGGGCGTGGCGCTGGCGATGCTGCCGGTGGCCGAGGAATACAAGAAGATCCTGCTGGTCGAGCCAGCCGTGGCCGATTCGATCACCGGCGACAAGTGGAACAAGTACATCTTCCGCACCGGCCGCAACTCCAGCCAGGACGCCATCAGCAACGCCGTCGCCATCGACAAGCCGGGCGTCACGGTCGCCACGCTGGCGCAGGACTATGCCTTCGGGCGCGACGGCGTGAAGGCCTTCAAGGAGGCCCTGAAGCACGCCAAGCTGGTGCACGAGGAATACCTGCCGACCAACACCACCGACTTCACCGCCGGCGCCCAGCGCCTGATCGACAAGCTCAAGGACCAGCCCGGGCGCAAGATCATCTGGATCGTCTGGGCCGGCGCGGGCAACCCCTTCAAGATCGCCGACCTGGACCTGAAACGCTACGGCATCGAGATCGCCACCGGCGGCAACATCCTGCCGGCGATGGCCAGCTACAAGAACTTCCCCGGCATGGAGGGCGCGACCTACTACTACTTCGGCATCCCGAAGAACCCGGTGAACGACGCCATGGTGGCCGCGCACTACAAGGAGTTCAAGTCACCGCCGGACTTCTTCACCGCCGGGGGTTTTTCCGCCGCCATGGCGCTGGTCACGGCGCTCAAGGCCACGGGCGGCGACACGAACACCAACAAGCTCATCAAGACCATGGAGGGCATGAGCTTCGAGACGCCCAAGGGCACCATGACCTTCCGCAAGGAAGACCACCAGGCAATGCAGAGCATGTACCACTTCAAGATCAAGGTGGACCCGGCCTTCGCCTGGGGCGTGCCCGAGCTGGTGCGCGAGATCCGGCCCGAAGAGATGCAGATCCCGATCCGCAACGGGCGCTGAAGAAACGGCGGATGCTGAGCACCGAGGGACTGACCGTGCGCTTCGGCGGCCACGTGGCCGTCGATGCCGTGAGCTGCCGCTTCGAGCCGGGCACGCTCACGGCCATCGTCGGGCCGAACGGCGCGGGCAAGACCACCTATTTCAACCTGATCTCGGGGCAACTGCGGGCCACCGCCGGCAGCGTGCACCTGGACGGGCGCGAGCTGACCGGGCTGCCGGCCTCCGAGCGCACGCGCGCCGGGCTCGGGCGGGCCTTCCAGCTGACCAACCTGTTTCCCGGCCTGAGCGTGCTGGAGAACGTGCGCCTGGCGGTGCAGGCCATGGCCGAGGGGCCACACCGGCGCGGACTGAACCTGTGGAGCATCTGGAGCGACCACCGCCGCCTGACCGGGCGCGCCGAGGAGATCCTGCAGTCGGTGGCGCTGCTGGCGCGGCGCGACGCGCCCGTGGCCAGCCTGCCGCACGGCGACCAGCGCAAGCTGGAGGTGGCGCTGCTGATGGCGCTGCAACCGCAGGTCTACATGTTCGACGAACCCACGGCCGGCATGAGCCACGACGAGGCGCCGGTGATCCTGGAGCTGATCCGCGAACTGAAGAAGGACCGCTCCAAGGTCATCCTGCTGGTCGAGCACAAGATGGACGTGGTGCGCGAGCTGGCCGACCGCATCATCGTGCTGACCAACGGCCAGCTGGTGGCCGACGGCCCGCCGGCCGAGGTCATCGCCTCGCCCGTGGTGCAGCAGGCCTACCTGGGCGCGGCCGCCGAGCCGGGAGGCGCAGCATGAGCGCGCAGCCGCCGCCACTGCTGGAGCTGTCGGGCGTGCACACGCATATCGGCGCCTACCACATCCTGCACGGGGTGGATCTTGCGGTGCCGCGCGGGCAGGTCACGCTGCTGCTCGGGCGCAACGGCGCGGGCAAGACCACCACGCTGCGCACCATCATGGGCCTGTGGCGCGCCTCGCAGGGCAGCGTGCGCCTGGCCGGGCAGGACATCACACGCCTGCCGACGCCGCAGATCGCGCTGCAGGGCGTGGCCTACGTGCCGGAGAACATGGGCATCTTCGCCGACCTGACGGTGCGCGAGAACCTGCTGCTGGCGGCGCGCGGCGCGCGCCATGCCGGCCAGATGGACGAGGCGCGCCTGCAGTGGATCTTCGGGCTGTTTCCCGCGGTGGAGAAATTCTGGAACCACCCGGCGGGCAAGCTCTCGGGCGGGCAGAAGCAGATGGTGGCGGTGGCGCGCGCCATCGTCGAGCCGCGCGAGCTGCTGATCGTGGACGAGCCGAGCAAGGGGCTGGCGCCGGCCATCATCGAGAACATGATCCGTGCCTTCGAGCAGCTCAAGGCGGGCGGCGTGACGCTGCTGCTGGTCGAGCAGAACCTGCACTTCGCGCGGCGCCTGGGCGACGGCGTGGCGGTGATGGACAACGGCCGCGTAGTGCACGCCGGCCGCATGGCGGCGCTCGCGGCCGACGAGGCGCTGCAGCAGTCGCTGCTGGGGCTGGCGCTGTGAGCATGCCCATGAACCGCCTGCGCGAACTCGACTGGAAGCCGCTGGCGCTGGTGCCGCTGCTGGCGCTGGCCGTCCTGCCCTTCGTGGGCTCGGCCTCGACCTGGCTGACGCTGACCGTGGCCGGGCTGGCCATGGGCATGATCATCTTCATCATCGCCTCCGGCCTGACGCTGGTCTTCGGCCTGATGGACGTGCTGAACTTCGGCCACGGCGTGTTCATCGCGCTGGGTGCCTTCGTTGCCACCAGCGTGCTGGGCGCCATGGGCGACTGGACGGGATCGGCCGTGCTGTGGCGCAACCTGGTGGCGGTGCTGCCGGCCATGGTGGTGGCGATGCTGGTCGCCGGCGCCGTGGGGCTGGCCTTCGAGCGTTTCATCGTGCGCCCGGTCTATGGCCAGCACCTCAAGCAGATCCTGATCACCATGGGCGGCATGATCATCGGCGAGGAGCTGATCAAGGTCGTCTGGGGGCCACAACAGATCCCGCTGCCGCTGCCCGAGGGCATGAAGGGCGCCTGGCTGCTGGGCGATGCGGCGGTCGAGAAATACCGCGTGGTGGCGGTGCTGGTGGGGCTGGCGGTGTTCGCGCTGCTGGCCTGGGTGCTGGCGCGCACCAAGCTGGGCCTGTTGATCCGCGCGGGCGTGCAGGACCGCGAGATGGTCGAGGCCCTGGGCTACCGCATCCGCCGGCTGTTCGTCGGCGTGTTCGTCGCCGGCTCGGCGCTGGCCGGGCTGGGCGGCGTGATGTGGGGTCTGTACCAGCAGAGCGTGGTGCCCCAGATGGGCGCGCAGGTGAACATCCTGATCTTCATCGTGATCATCATCGGCGGGCTGGGCAGCACGGGCGGGGCGCTGATCGGCGCGCTGCTGGTCGGGTTGATGGCCAACTACACGGGCTTCCTGCTGCCGAAGGTGGCGCTGTTTTCCAACATCGCGCTGATGGTGGCCGTGCTGCTGTGGCGGCCCCAGGGCGTCTATCCGGTGGCGAACCGTTAGCCATGCTGTACCGCCTCCTGTCCAGCGACTACCCGCGCAGCCGCGTGCTGGCGCTGATCCTGGCCGCCATCTTCCTGGGGCTGCTGTGCGCGCCCTTCGTCTTCCCCGGCATCAAGGCCCTGAACGTGGCGGCCAAGGTGCTGGTGTTCGTGGTGCTGGTGGCGAGCTTCGACCTGTTGCTGGGCTATACCGGCATCGTCAGCTTCGCCCACACCATGTTCTTCGGCATCGGCGCCTACGGCATCGCCATCGCCACCTCGCGCCTGGGCGCCACCTGGGGGGCGCTGGCGGTGGGCACGGGCGGGGCGTTGCTGCTGTCGCTCGCGCTGTCGCTGGCGATCGGACTGTTCTCGCTGCGCGTGCGGGCGATCTTCTTCGCCATGATCACGCTGGCGGTGGCGGCGGCCTTCCAGACGCTGGCCTCGCAGCTGTCCCAATGGACCGGCGGCGAGGACGGGCTCACCTTCCGCGTGCCGCTGTGGCTCTCGCCCAGCTTCGAGCCCTTCGACGAGCCCTTCCTGGGCGTGGACATCGACGGGCGCATCTTCGCCTACTACCTGCTGTTCGTGCTGGCGCTGGTGCTGGTGCTGGCGCTCCTGCGCATCGTGAACTCGCCCTTCGGGCGCGTGCTGCAGGCGATCCGCGAGAACGAGTTCCGCGCCGAGGCCATCGGCTACCGCGTGGTGGTCTACCGCACGCTGTCGTCGGTGCTCTCCGCCCTGTTCGCCACGCTCGCCGGCTGCATGCTGGCGCTCTGGCTGCGCTACAACGGGCCGGACACTTCCCTGTCCTTCGAGATCATGATGGACGTGCTGCTGATCGTGGTGATCGGCGGCATGGGCACGATCTATGGCGCAGTCATCGGCGCGGTGCTGTTCCTGGTGGCGCAAAGCTACCTGCAGGACCTGCTGCGGCTGGGCCACGAGGCGGCGGCCGGCTGGCCGTGGCTGGCGGCGCTGCTCTCGCCCGACCGCTGGCTGCTGTGGCTGGGGCTGCTGTTCGTGCTCTCGGTTTATTACTTCCCGACCGGCGTGGTGGGGCGGCTGCGCGCGGCGGCGGCCCGGCGGCCGAAGAGCTGACCGCGCCGCCATCCGCCCTGCCGACCTGCTCTTGCCGTACCGCTCCATGACCCCACCCCGCTCGCACTACGCCACCTGCGCCGGCTACGAGATCCACTACATGGACTGGGGCCCGCCCGACGCGCCGGTGGTCATCGCCTGGCACGGCCTGGCGCGCACGGGGCGCGACATGGACCCGCTGGCGGCGCACCTGAGCGGGCGCTACCGCGTGATCTGTCCGGACACCCTCGGGCGCGGGCTGAGCCAGTGGTCGGCGCGGCCGGACGAGGAATACTGCCTGCGCTTCTATGCGCGCATCGCGGCCGCGCTGTTCGAACAGCTGGGGATCGAGCGCGCCCACTGGATCGGCACCTCCATGGGCGGCGCCATAGGCACCGCCTGCGCCTCCGGGCTGCACGCGCCGCAGATGCGGGGGCGCATCCGCAGCCTGCTGCTCAACGACAACGCCCCCGAGCTGGCGGCCGCCGCCATCGCGCGCATCCGCGCCTACGCCGGCCAGCCGCCGGCCTTCGACACCATGGCCGGGCTGGAGGCTTTCTTCCGCCAGGTCTACGCCCCCTATGGCTGGCTGAGCGACGAACAGTGGCGCCAGCTGACGGAGACCTCGGCGCGGCGCCTGCCCGACGGGCGCTTGACGCCACACTACGACCCGGACATGGTGCGCCAGTTCACGGCGCACGAGGACGACTACCTGCTGTGGGCGCACTACGACCGGCTGGAGCTGCCGGTGCTGTGCCTGCGCGGCGAGGATTCCGACCTGGTGCTGCCCGAGACGATCGAGCGCATGCGCACGCGCGGACCGGGCGCGCGCGGACTGCTGGAGGTCGTGGAGGTGCCCGGCTGCGGCCACGCGCCGGCCCTGAACGTGCCGGCGCACTACGCCCTGGTGGACGCCTTCATTGCACGCGTCGAGCAGGCCGGCGGCTGAGCGGGGCTGGCGCAGCCCCGGCAGGGGAGCGGGTGCGCCACTATCATGGTGGGTTTTTCCACAGCCCGGCCCCGATCGTGACCCCTCTGCCCTCCGGCGCCCAGGATCCGCTGCCCGCCGACGCCGCCCCGACCCGGGGCGGGCCGTACATCAGCGTCCGCGGCGCACGCACGCACAACCTGAAGAACATCGACCTGGACATCCCGCGCAACCGGCTGGTGGTGATCACCGGGCTGTCGGGTTCGGGCAAGTCGAGCCTGGCTTTCGACACGCTGTATGCCGAGGGGCAGCGGCGCTACGTGGAGAGTCTGTCGGCCTACGCGCGCCAGTTCCTGGGGCGGCTGGACAAGCCCGACGTGGACCTGATCGAGGGCCTGTCGCCGGCGATCGCCATCGAGCAGAAGGCCACCAGCCACAACCCGCGCTCCACCGTCGGCACGGTGACCGAGGTGCACGACTACCTGCGCCTGCTGTTCGCGCGCGCCGGCACGCCGCACTGCCCCGAGCATGGCCTGCCCCTGAGCGCCCAGACCGTGAGCCAGATGGTGGACGCCGTGCTGGCCCTGCCCGAGGACACGCGCCTGATGTTGCTGGCCCCGGTGGCGCGGCAGAAGAAGGGCGAGTTCAGCGAACTGCTCGAACAAATGCAGCAGCTGGGCTACGTGCGCTTTCGCATCGACGGCCAGACCTATGAGGCAGAGAACCTGCCGCCGCTCAAGAAGACCGAGAAGCACGACATCGACGTGGTGATCGACCGGCTCCGGGTGCGCCCCGATGCGCGCCAGCGCCTGGCCGAGAGCATCGAGGCGGTGCTGCGCGTGGGCGGTGCGGAAGGGGCGGGGCGCGTGCTGGCGCTGGAGATGGACACCGGCGTCGAGCACCTGTGGTCCAGCCGCTTCGCCTGCCCGGTGTGCAGCTATGCGCTGGCCGAATTGGAGCCGCGGCTGTTTTCCTTCAACGCCCCGGCGGGCGCCTGCCCTGCGTGCGACGGCATCGGCGAGCAGGAGGTCTTCGACGTGGCGCGCGTCGTGGCCTTTCCGTCCCTGAGCCTGGCAGGCGGCGCGATCCGCGGCTGGGACCGGCGCAACAGCAGCTACTTCGCCCTGCTGGAGAGCCTGGCGGCGCACTATGGCTTCGACGTGGAGACGCCCTTCGAGGACCTGCCGGCGGCGGTGCGGCAGGCCGTGCTGCATGGCTCGGGCAGCGAGGAGATCGCCTTTTCCTACCTGCTGGAAGAGGGTCCGGGCGAGGCCCGGAGCATCGTCAAGCACCACCCCTTCGAAGGCATCATCCCGAACATGGAGCGGCGCTGGCGCCAGACGGACTCCAGCGTGGTGCGCGAGGAGCTGGCGCGCCTGCGCCACTGCCAGCCGTGCGCGGCCTGCCAGGGCGCGCGCCTGCGGCCCGAGGCGCGCGCGGTGCGGGTCGGCGAGGGCGAGCAGGCGCTCGCCATCCACCAGGTCAGCGCGCTCACGCTGGCCGATGCACTGGCCTGGTTCCAGGGGTTGCAACTGTCGGGCGCCAAGGCCGAGATCGCCGCGCGCATCGTGCGCGAGATCGCCGCGCGCCTCACTTTCCTGAACGACGTGGGCCTGTCGTACCTGAGCCTGGCGCGCAGCGCCGACACGCTCTCGGGCGGCGAGGCGCAGCGCATCCGCCTGGCCAGCCAGATCGGCTCGGGCCTGACGGGCGTCATGTACGTGCTCGACGAGCCCAGCATCGGGCTGCACCAGCGCGACAACGACCGCCTGATCGCCACGCTCACGCGCCTGCGCGACCTGGGCAACAGCGTGCTGGTGGTCGAGCACGACGAGGACATGATCCGCGCCGCCGACCACGTGGTGGACATGGGTCCGGGCGCCGGCGTGCACGGCGGGCGCGTCATGGCGCAGGGCACGGCGGCCGATCTCGCGGCCAGCCCGCAATCACTCACCGGCCAATACCTCTCGGGCGCCAAATCCATCGCCGTGCCTGCGCGGCGCACGCCCTGGCTGCCGGTGGTGACCTCGACGGAAGACGCAGCGCCGGCCAAAGCGAAGAAGTCACGCTTCCCCGAGACCGCCGCCAGCCAGCGCCGCAAGGAACGCCTGGCCGAGCACCGCGCCACGCAGGGCAGCCTGCAGGCGCTGCGCGTGCTGGGCGCACGCGGCCACAACCTCCAGGACGTGAGCGTGTCCTTTCCCGTGGGCCTGTTCACCTGCGTGACGGGCGTGTCCGGCTCGGGCAAGAGCACGCTGGTCAACGACACGCTGCTCAAGGCCGTGGCGCGCCAGCTGTACCGCGCGCACGACGAGCCGGCCGAGCACGACGCCATCGAGGGCATCGAATACTTCGACAAGGTCATCAACGTCGACCAGTCGCCCATCGGCCGCACACCGCGCAGCAACCCGGCCACCTACACCGGCCTGTTCACCCCCATCCGCGAGCTGATGGCCGAGACCACCACGGCGCGCGAGCGCGGCTACGGGCCGGGGCGCTTTTCCTTCAACGTCTCGCAGGCCGCAGGCGGTGGGCGCTGCGAGGCCTGCCAGGGCGACGGCGTGGTGAAGGTCGAGATGCACTTCCTGCCCGACGTGTACGTGCCCTGCGACGTGTGCCATGGCCAGCGCTACAACCGCGAGACGCTGGAGGTGCAGTGGAAGGGCCGCAACATCGCCGATATCCTGGAGCTGACGGTCGAGGACGCCTACCTGCTGTTCAAGGACGTGCCGACGATCGCGCGCAAGCTGCAGACGCTGCTGGAGGTCGGCCTTTCGTATATCCGCCTGGGGCAAAGCGCCACCACGCTCTCGGGCGGCGAGGCGCAGCGCGTCAAGCTCGCGCAGGAACTCTCGCGCCGCGACACCGGCCGCACGCTCTACATCCTGGACGAGCCCACCACGGGGCTGCACTTCGCCGACGTGGACCTGCTCCTGCAGGTGCTCATGCGGCTGCGCGATGCCGGCAACACGCTGGTCGTGATCGAGCACAACCTGGACGTCATCAAGACGGCGGACTGGGTCATCGACATGGGACCGGAGGGCGGCGCCGGCGGCGGCAAGGTGGTGGCCGAAGGGACGCCCGAGGAAGTGGCGGCGAATCCGGCGAGCCATACGGGGGCGTATTTGCGCAGGTATCTGGGCGCCGCGCCCTGAAGGCGCCGCTGCGCTGCAGTACGCTTGGCGTCCATGGTCTCTTCCGCTTCCGCACATTCGGCTGCCGTCAGCGCGGCCAACCCGCCGCGCACCATCCTCGTGCTCCAGGGCGGCGGTGCCCTGGGCTCCTACCAGGCGGGCGCTTACGAGGCGCTGCTCGCCCGCGAGGAGGAAGTGGACTGGGTGGCCGGCATCTCCATCGGCGCCATCAACGCGGCACTGATCGCGGGCAACCCGCGCGAGCGGCGGCTGCAGCGCCTGCGGGCCTTCTGGCAGCGCGTCAGTCTGGACATCCCACCGAGCCTGCCGCTGCCGTACCTGGCCGAGGGCATCGATCTCGGGCCACTGCGCGGCTGGTGGGACCAAGGCATGGCGATGTGGGGCGCGTGGCAGGGCGTGCCGGGCTTCTTCCGGCCCCGGCCGCCTTGGCAGTGGTGGCCCCGGCCCCCGGTCAGCCTCTACGACACCGAGCCGCTGCGCCAGACGCTGCTGGAGCTGGTGGATTTCGAGCTGCTCAACGATGGCCCGATGCGCCTGTCCGTCGGCGCGGTGGATGTGGAGAGCGGCAACTTCACCTATTTCGACAACCGCGTGGAGCGCATCGGCCCCGAACACATCATGGCCAGCGGTGCGCTGCCGCCGGGCTTCGGCGCGGTGCAGGTGGGCGAACGGTGGTACTGGGACGGGGGCATCGTCTCCAACACGCCGCTCACCCATATCGTCGGCCACCTGCCGCGCGACTGCCATGTCGCGGTGACGATTTTCCAGATCGACCTGTTCAGTGCGCGTGGCAGCCTGCCGGGCACGCTGGCCGAAGTGGTCGAGCGGCAGAAGGACATCCAGTATTCGAGCCGCACGCGCGCCGTGAGCGGCTGGGTGCGGGAGCGCCAGGCGCTGCACCAGCGCCTGCGCGACATGGCGGCGCTGCTGCCGGCCGAGCAGCAGCGCAGCGCCGAGGTGCGCCGCCTGCTGGCGCAGACCGAGGACCCTTCGGTCGCCCTGGTGCACGTGATCCACCGGGGCAAGCCCTACGAGAGCGCAAACAAGGGCTATGAGTTCTCGCGCCTGTCGATGACCGAACACTGGGCGGCAGGCCTGGCCGACATGGGCGCATCGCTGGAAATGCTGCGCCGCCAGCCCGCGCTGGCGCAGGGCGAATTCCGTGTGCTCGACTACCAACCCGATGCACCGCAGGGCGCACGCTTGCGGACGAGCAGCAGCGCGCAGGGTTGAGGGCCCTGGCCCAGGGTGACTTGGTGGGACCAGTCGCTTCAGTCGCACGATGTGCTCGCATAGCAGCGGCCGACTCTCCACGCTCGCCAAGAACTGGAGGATATTCCCACCACGGCGAGGCTGGTTCTCTGAGCTGCCTACGCGGCAGGGAACGGAGGAGCATGAGGAAGCCTGGGCGCAGGAATTTTCTGAGCTGCCTACGCGGCAGGGAACGGGATGTACGCCTCGCCCCGGTAGCCCTCGTGTTTCTGAGCTGCCTACGCGGCAGGGAACGGTCGTGAGCCGTGGGCGCGGCACCCTATCAATTTCTGAGCTGCCTACGCGGCAGGGAACGAAGCACTCGCCGCCCAGCCCGTCCTGCTCAATTTCTGAGCTGCCTACGCGGCAGGGAACGGGATGTACGCCTCGCCCCGGTAGCCCTCGTGTTTCTGAGCTGCCTACGCGGCAGGGAACACCTCCAACGTGGGCGCCAGGATGATCAGCTCTTTCTGAGCTGCCTACGCGGCAGGGAACCTGCGGCGCAAGTTGTTGTGCACCGGCGGGCTTTTCTGAGCTGCCTACGCGGCAGGGAACCTCGGTCAGGGCGATTTCGGCGTCGGTGGATGTTTCTGAGCTGCCTACGCGGCAGGGAACGATTTCGGCGCCCGGCCCATGCGAGCCGGGCTTTTCTGAGCTGCCTACGCGGCAGGGAACATTTCATCCTCCGGCGGCTGAGCGCGACGGATTTTCTGAGCTGCCTACGCGGCAGGGAACGATTTCGGCGCCCGGCCCATGCGAGCCGGGCTTTTCTGAGCTGCCTACGCGGCAGGGAACTGGACTACCTGAAGAAATACAAGCGCGTCATGTTTCTGAGCTGCCTACGCGGCAGGGAACTTGACGCTGTTTGGCCTTCGCGCCCCGACGATTTTCTGAGCTGCCTACGCGGCAGGGAACCGTGCCCCTGCGCCGGCCAGCCGGGGCAATCATTTCTGAGCTGCCTACGCGGCAGGGAACTCCAAGCGGGCCAGGCAGCGCCTGCTGAGCAATTTCTGAGCTGCCTACGCGGCAGGGAACCGTGCCCCTGCGCCGGCCAGCCGGGGCAATCATTTCTGAGCTGCCTACGCGGCAGGGAACGGGGCCGACGAAAGCAAAGGGCCTGGCAAGCTTTTCTGAGCTGCCTACGCGGCAGGGAACCTCTCCTTCCTTGGCTGCGCGGGCGGCGTCCATTTCTGAGCTGCCTACGCGGCAGGGAACGAACGAGGCGGTCAGCCATGGCTCGCCTCCTTGTTTCTGAGCTGCCTACGCGGCAGGGAACGTTGGGACTGCAGCCCAACGAGAAGGCCACCATTTCTGAGCTGCCTACGCGGCAGGGAACCGCAGTGAGCGCCCATGGCGTGTCGCCTAATCTTTCTGAGCTGCCTACGCGGCAGGGAACCCCACCAGGCGCTCCACCTGCAGCACACGTTCTTTCTGAGCTGCCTACGCGGCAGGGAACCGCAGCTGATGCGCGACTGATGCGCGAGGCCTTTTCTGAGCTGCCTACGCGGCAGGGAACGGCACCCGCGCCAGCTGCCACGGCGGGCTGTATTTCTGAGCTGCCTACGCGGCAGGGAACGCCCAGGCTGCGCGGGGCTGCCGTGCGCGAGCTTTCTGAGCTGCCTACGCGGCAGGGAACGACAGGCCCAGGAGCCCAGCCATAGCCTGCATTTTCTGAGCTGCCTACGCGGCAGGGAACCCACGGTGCATGCACCCGCTGCAGCAAGGGTCTTTCTGAGCTGCCTACGCGGCAGGGAACTCATCGCCATGGCCCGCGAGGCCGATCCATTTTTTCTGAGCTGCCTACGCGGCAGGGAACAACAAGATGATCGGCACGGTGGCAGGGGCTGTTTTCTGAGCTGCCTACGCGGCAGGGAACAGTGCAGCAGTCAGCACGTCCTTCCAGTTCTCTTTCTGAGCTGCCTACGCGGCAGGGAACACCAGAGGCGCTGCGGCTGACCGCCTGGATGCTTTCTGAGCTGCCTACGCGGCAGGGAACCGCAGCTGATGCGCGACTGATGCGCGAGGCTCTTTCTGAGCTGCCTACGCGGCAGGGAACTCGATCAGGCGCGCAACACGGCCGGTCTTGGTTTTCTGAGCTGCCTACGCGGCAGGGAACTGCACTGTAATACAGTTAAGTCTCTGTTTTTAAAGAACAAAATGCTTTTTCAGGCCGAATGGTGAATTTCCTGGAGACTGCGCAACCCGTTGATTTGCAAGAAACTTTTCGTGGGCCCAAAAAAAGGGTCAAAACCAGGGCACGCTCGCCAACGGTCCCAGCCCGTAGGCGTTGAAGCGTCCTGTCAGGGGTTTTTCGAAGACGGGGCCGTGAGCCACGAACAGGCAAAACGGGTGACCTGTGCTCCTGCTGCGCAGTTGCACAAAGGGAAGATCAGGGCGACGCTCCACACTGTCGGGAATGCTGGCTGCGGCCTGCTCGGCGGTTTCCCCCTTGCGCTGCATGCGCCGTCGACGCAGGCGCTCCGCACTGGTCTTGAACTGGCGGCGCAGCACCAAGCGGTGCGGGGCGTCCGATGGGGCGGCCGCCAGGGGAGTGAGTTGCACGTGATCGTGCATGCCCTTGAGCCATTTCTGCTCCATCAGGGCTGCCAACGCCTGGGCAGTGCCATGCAGCCTCAGCACGCTGCCCAGCGTGCGCTGGTGCCGGGGCGCATTCACGTGGTGCGGAAAGCTCACCCCGATGTCGCCCGCACCGTGTTGAACCAGCGCCCGATGCAGCTTCGATACCAGGGCGCCCAGCAGGTGCGCGTGGCTGAATTCCGGATCGGGCAGCAGCGTGATGTCGATGTAATGCGTGGTCATGGAGCCCCGCAGGTCAGCTGGCGTCGCCGAACACGCCGCCCCGGATGAGGACGGCCATCACGAAATGCTGTTGCTCCACTGGCGGCACCTGGTCCTTTAGCAGCCAGTTGTCCAGCAGGGTGTAGAAGTCCATTTTCTGCTTTGGTTGACGGTAGGCCTTGCCCTGGGTGGTGACGGAGCCATAGGGTTCGACCGCGATCGGCCCCAGCTCGGCGGCGCCTTCATACCAGGTGTCGATGGTGCGGATGGCGTTGCCGATCTTCTGTGAGTGGATGGCCGCCACGCCATCCACGTGGTACAGCGTCTTGCTCTTGCGCGAGCTGTCCTTGTCCAGGATCAGTTCCTGGGAAGGGAACACCTCCTGCCCTGCCCCTTGGCGCACGAAGGCCGTCACCCGCAGCAACACATGTGTGGCACCTGCCAGGCCTGCGGCAATGGCTTGGCTCAGTCCTGCCAGCCCTTCCACTCCCGGATCGCTGGCACCTACCGTACGTGTATTGAGCGCCAGAGCGTCAAAAGACCAGGTATGTGCGGCGCTGCCTTCCTGCATCTGCTCGACGACGACCTCCACCTGCTCGGCGCCCACCCGGTTGCGCCACAGGAAGCGACCGTTGGCCAGGTTGGCGGCGTAGCGCCGTGCCAGCTCGGCAAAGCCATGCTGCTGCACGTAGCCTTGCACGGTAGCCAGCAGCTTGGCCTGGTAGGCCGCACTGTTGCAAGCCGACGGCGTCCCCGCTCCACCCAGCACGCGCAGCGTGAACTGCACCTTGAGCGTATCGGCCTGCGGAGG
>NZ_ALEE01000724.1 GCF_000282995.1 Melaminivora alkalimesophila | reverse complement strand
GGCCTGCGGAGGCAGGGCCGCCACATCCACGGTCTGCAGGTTGGGCTTCTCGATGGCGGCGTCGAGCTTGGCGGGGTCCTGGTCCTTGGCCTTGAGCCGGTTGCTGATGGTGCCGCGCACCGACTTGGCCCGGATGGCCACGGGCGGCCAGGCGTGCGACTGGGTGCGGTCGTCCCAGCGGCCGGCGTGGAACACGGCGTCGGACGGATCAAGCTTGCGCTCGAAGGCCAGGACGGAAGCGGTGGTGAGTTTGTCGGTCATGGTATCAATCCTTGGTTGAATGTCCGGGAGCGGTAGTGGCGATGCGTACCCATACGGGATCAGGCAAAGGCGTCTGCGTCATCCCATTCGGCAGAGGCATCGGCCGCGCGCTCTTCCGTATCCACGGACGGGTCGGGCCGGTAACCGCTGCGGCAGCGGTACAGGCCCAGCGTTTCGTCGGTCTCGGCATGCCACAGGAGTTGCTGCAGGCTGTTCAAGCGGTGCGGGCTGATCCACTGGCCCAGCGAATAGACCGATTCCACAAAGCGCACAGGAGCCTCGGCGTCGCGGGCGTTGCGCACGCAGCCGGCCGCGTGCAGGTCCCCCAGCGCTGCATAGCCCACGGGGATGGGCACCACCCAGCCGCTGCCTTTGGGGCGCAGCGGGTCTCCCCACTCGATCTTTCCATCGGGCACGGGCGCCCCATCCTTGCAGGGCAAAGGTTGGTGGTTGAATCGGACGGCATGCAGCCACGCGTCCAGCACACCGGCGTGCGGCCGGCTGGTACGCAAATGCTCCAGGCGTGCGGCCAGCAGGTCGTCGCGGCCCACGAGCGCAAAGCCGGGCAGCCATTGGCGACGCCACAGGCGAAACAGCCTGCTGGCTTCCTGCGGTTCATCGGGGACGATGCCGATCCACGGCCGCACCCGCTTGCCCGGCACGGGGCGCGAGGGCAGCACGCTGCCGCCGGCCACGCGCATGCCCGCCAGCGTCTCCCCCACCGCGTGGGCCCACGCGGCGAGCTGCGTCTCGTTGCCCTGCACCAGCGCCGGCGCGGCGCTGGGGGCTTTTTTTTCGGACACGCTCAGCACCAGCGTGATCTCCAGGTGCATGCGCCCTTCTTCCACGATGGCGGCAGTGCTGCCGTCCTTGTCCACAGGATTGCGCGTGAGGTTGAAACTGCGTACATAGCCTTCAGTGACCTGTTCCTGGTAGCGGTGGCATACCACGCCCGTGCCATGCAGGCGCAGCGGCACGCCAGCCTGGGCCAGCCTGCGCTCCAGGGCCCACATCAGGCCAGTGAAGGCGGTGATGGACGGAAAGCCATGCGTGAGCGGGCTGCCGATGGCGTTGGCGTTCTGGATGCGCAGGCGGGGCAGGACCAAAACGGCCTGGGGTGAGGGATGGCTCATGTGTCTGTCTCCTCTTCGGCCACCAGTTCCGCAGAGGTCTTGCGGCTGGGGATGTACTGCGGTGCATTCAGCTTGTCGCGCAGCTCGCGCAGTTGCTGCTTGAAGCCGTCCTCCTCGGTCAGTAGCAACTTCTTCCACTCGCGGAATTCGACATCACCCACCTGAAGCCGACCGCGCAGCTGGT
This sequence comes from Melaminivora alkalimesophila, assembly GCF_000282995.1. Classification (GTDB taxonomy): domain Bacteria; phylum Pseudomonadota; class Gammaproteobacteria; order Burkholderiales; family Burkholderiaceae_C; genus Melaminivora; species Melaminivora alkalimesophila. Next base: position 13,846 of record NZ_ALEE01000724.1, on the reverse strand, counting down.
CGTTGAGCCAGTGCGCGAATCGCCGGCCGATCTCCGCTGGCCAGTCCATTTGCAGCCATTGCCGTGCGAAATCGGTTTCCTCGGGCAGTTCGGTCCGCAAGGGGTCGAGCCAGAGTTTCTCGTCAACGCCCAGAGCCTCGAACCGCTCGTGGTCCCTGGTCCAGCCAGCGGGCTGCGACTGTTGGATCTCGGCCGCCATCGACACCAACTCGTCGAGCAACGTGTCGACAAAGGCCTCGCGACGCTGCCGCGTGGCCAGGTTGGGTTCGGGGTCGGATTCCAGGAATTGCCTGAGTGCGCTGACGGTCCTGCGCACTTCGGGGCGGGCGATGAACAAGCGGTCGAAGACCGATTCCGCCTGGACAGGAAGCCGCTGCGTGCTGGGCATCCACTTCGGCGGCAGCGACGACAGCAGGTAGTTCACGCCCCGGCGTTCGCTGTTGAGCTGGCTGATGTTCTGCGGCTTGGTTCCGCCCATCTTCTGCACCGCCAGGCGGGGATGGTCGCGGTACACGCCGTCGTGGGCTTTGCGCTCCTTCTTCGCCTGGCGAGCGGCCTTGTTGGCCTCGCCGAAGCGGGCCTCCTGTACTTGGGCGTACACGGCGTGGGCCAGCGAGGTGGCGTACAGCGGGGCCAACAGGATGTAGTCGCCATCTGCACAGGCGTCGTCGCCTGTCAGCCAGTACAGCTGCTTGGCCAACGCGTGGCTGCTCGGCCCCTCGGCGCGCGGCTGGGTGAGCGAGACGAAGGCCTCGCGCAACGCCTGGGCCCGCGCCGGGTCGGTGTGCAGCGCGGCCAGTGCATCGAGGTCCTGCGCCAGCAGCGCCGTGAGCAGGCTGCGGCCGTTCACTTCCAACTTGAGGAATTTGTATACATCCAGCGCAGCGGCGTTGCCCACCACGTCGCTTGCGAAATCTTCGCCCAGCGCGTGGGTGCCCAGTTCGTCCAACGGGGGTAGATGGACAGGCTCCACGTAGAGGTTGGTGCCGCGCGCATCGGGGTGGATGGGCTTGAGGCAGTGGGTCACCACCTGGATTTGCGCTGCACGCCGGGCAGCGTCTTCGATCCAGACAGAGGGTTGATGTTGCGCCAGGAGTTCATGGCGCTTGGGGTCGTCATCCTTGAGCTTTTCCAGCTTGGCGTGTAGGCGCTCGGAGATGAACGCCTCAATGGCTTCCTTCCACATCTTCCCTCCTCTACAATACAGTATCCACGATACGTGGATTTTTCTGCTTTGGCTAGAGCAGCTCAGAAAACGATGCGTGGGTTTTTCATCGCAGCACGTTCTCGCTGCCGCATAGGCAGTTTGCCGAATACCGGTAACCGGTATAATCCTCTTGCGTATGGCCATCCTCTCGTTCAAGTGCCAGGACACCCAGCGTCTGTTCACCAGCGGCAAGACACGCCGTTTCGCCAACATCCAGGCCGTGGCGGAGCGCAAGCTGGCGCAATTGGACGCAGCGCAGACGCTGGATTTCCTGCGCAGCCCTCCGGGCAACCGTCTGGAGCCGCTCAGCGGTGATCGCCGAGGCCAGCACAGCATCCGCATCAACGATCAATGGCGCGTGTGTTTCGTCTGGACGGACAAGGGCGTGGCCGACGTGGAAATCGTGGACTACCACTGAAACCATGACCACCTGCCGGCAGCTCCCCAGGCCGCTCGCAATGAGGAGAAAGTTATGTTCAAGAACGGCATGCGCCCCATCCACCCTGGTGAAGTCCTGCGCGAGGACTACCTCAAGCCCATGGGCATGAGCGCCAACGCGCTGGCCAGGCAGTTGCACGTGCCGGCCTCGCGCATCAACGACATCGTTCTGGAGCGGCGCGGCATCACGGCCGACACCGCGCTGCGGCTGAGCCGTTTCTTCGGCGGCGATGCACAGTCGTGGCTGAACCTGCAGACGGCTTACGACCTGCGCGTGGCCGAACTGGACGAATCGCTGCAGACGGCCGTGCAGGCGGTGCACCCGATGCAACTTCGCCCGGCCTGATCGCATCACGTCTTGGCCGTGAAGCCCAGGGTGTGGTGGAACCACCAGCCGTGCCTGCACCGGGGCAGGCTGGCGGTGGCGTAGCGCTCAGCGCACTCCCGCAGAGACAGGCCCCGCGCCTGTGCCAGGGCGGTCAACTCGTCCATCAGATCGACCTGGGGCCAAGTGGAGATGGTGGGGGAGGTGAGCGCCGCTGGCGGCACGGGGCTGCAGAGGCTGTCTTGCACGCACACGTACAGCCTGTCGCCGCGGCGCGGACTTTCATCGACGCGGTGCAGCAACAGCTCTTGTTCGTCCTCGTCAGGCAGCAGAGCCACATCGTCGCGTGGCTGCGGGTCGTGGCGGAAGCGCTGGTACTGCGGCAGCAGGCCGGTCAGCCACAGATGGCCAGGATGGGCCCAGTGCAGGCTGGCGGCGCGCACGGGAGCGGTGGTGTATTTGCTGGCGGCAGAACGCTGCAGCATCGCGTCGCGCATGCGCTCGTGTTCCAGGTCGACCAGGTTGTGGCTGGGGTGGTACTGGCTGGTGGCTGCCGCAATGCGTGGCTGCGCGTCCACCGCCCATGGCGCATTGCCCTGCACGGTGCGCGCCATCAGTTCGCGCAGGCGGTGCGAACGAAGATGGAAATGCCGGGCCGCGTCGGCGCAGTCGGGGGCTTGCGGGTCCATCTCGAAGCCCGGCTTGCAAAACGCGGCCTTGCCAGGTTTTTCGTAGTGGCGCAGATTGCTGTCCAGCACCACCACGTTCACGCCAGCCACGGCCCCGGCCCGGTGTCGCCGCACCCGCCCGGCCAGCTGGATGAACGAGCGCATGGATGAGGGCTCGACCACGGCCCAGTCGTAGTCGTGGTCGCGGCCCACTTCGGTGACCGGGCTGCCCAGCACGATGAACAAATGGTGAGCTTCGGGGTGGGCATCCAGCAGCGCACGCAGGGCCGGGCGCTGCAGCGCAGGGTCTGCTCCTTCACTGCCGCCGCGCCGGTTGAGCACGGTGTCGAGATGCCGCTCGATGGCCGATCGCAGCAGCAGCGGGAACTGCGAGTGGTACACGCACAGATGGACACGCACGCCGGGCGCCGGAGCGCCTTGGCGATACATGGCCAGCGCCACGTCGAACAGCGGGGCGATGTTGGCCATGCGGATCAGGCCCAGGCTCACCCGCTTGCCGCTGGCGGGATCACAGAGGTGGTTGTGCGGCTGTTGGTGCAGCTGCCACGCCTGCTCCAGCACCAGGCGCGCAAATTCGGCGCGGCGCTCCGTCTTTCCCAAGCCACCCCAGGTATCGGGCAATGGCGCAATCCGGGCCAGGCGGCGCACCTCGGCCTGCGCCAGCCGGACCACGCGCTTTTGCACGTACTGCGCGTGCGTGCTGCGGAAACCAGGGACGTCGGCGCACTCTTGCACGGTTTGGTGGAATTCGTCGATCCACAGACAGCAGATGCTGAGCGGCTCTTCAGGTCGTGCGCTGCGGTGCTGCTGGTGTACCGCACGACCGGCGCGATAGGCCAGGTACAGGCCTTCCACCAGCGCGGGCGGCAGGGTGGCGGACGACAGCAACACCCGGCTGCCCAGCAAGCCCGCCCAATGCACCAGCCGCGTGAGGGCGGGCAGGTCGGCCATGTCGAAGTCATCAGGCTCATCCAGCACCAGGTCGCCGCTCAAGAGGCGCAACATGGGCGCGATCTGGCGACCCCCGCGCAGGCTTTCGGTGGCCGGGGTGAGGTGGTCTACGGTGCATACCAGCAACGGCGCGGCGATCAGGGCGCGGACCTTGGCGTCATCGGTCAGGCGCTGCAGCAGCGGATGCTGGTCGTTGCCCTCGTAGAGCACACTGCCCGCTTCATCGGTCAGGTCCTGGCGCGACGCGGAGCCGGTGGCTTCGGCGCGCTGCTCCCAATACTCGAACAGCGCCCGGCTGGCGACGCCGCCTACCTGGATGGCGAGATGCTCGTCACCCAGGCCCAGGTCGCTTTGAAAGCTGCGCCCGGTCTGCAGCGTGAGCGTACGCAGCCCGATGGCAAAGGCACAACGCATGCCGGTCGCCGGATCCGCCAGCGCGTTCATGATGCGCGCATTGCCCAGCGTCTTGCCGCAGCCTGTGGACGCCATGTTGACGATGAAGGCGCCCTGCGCCGCCGCCCGCTCGCGCACGCTGGCAGCCAGGTCGGCGGCCTTGTCCTGCCAGGCAAAACGGGGATCGGCGCTGCGCTTCTTGAGCGGCTTGTGGTTCTTGAGCGCGGGCAGGCTGCGCACCAGGCTGGGCAGGGAGCGTGCCACCAGGGTGGCGTGGGCCTGCACGCCCAGCAGGTGCTCGTCCAGGGTCTGGTTGAAGACCGGACCTTGGCCTTTGCCCGAGGTGCGCTGAAAGCCATCCCTCTTGAAATCTCCACGCAGCGTGTTGGCGTACAGCTTGCAGCCGGGCTGGAGGTAGGGTTGGCGCCTGGCCGCGTCGCTGATGCTGGAGTAATGGTGGTCGGCCAGCATCAGGCACAGGCGCGACAGGTGCATGGCGAGGGGATCGTGCAGTACCGGACCGCTGGAGGAAGGCCGTGACAGCTCCAGCAGCTTGAGGGCGTAGCGTGCAGCCTGCCTGCGCCAGGCGGCATTGGCGACGGGCAGGCCGTGCGGAAAGTGCCAGTGCGCTTTGACGGTGGCGGGCTCGGCCTGCTCCCGGGGTTCGTTCCAGTCGGCGTTGATGCGGGCCTGGATTTGGTCCAGTTCATTGGCATTGACGAAGCCGGGTCGTGCGCCGAAGCGTCGCCAACGGCCGCGGGGCAGGTCGATATCCTCTTCGTCGCCGCCTCTGGCCTGCTCGACGGGCATGCAGGGCAGTCGGTGGTGGGTCAACACCAGCCAAGCTACGGCCTGCGCCAGCGGCGGGAGACAGGCAAATGGCAAATGCGCTGCGGCCTGGGGCTCTTCAATGCCGTCTCGCAGCAGGCGCCCTCGTGCATGGTCCAGCCACAGCGATTCAAACGCGCCAACATCCGTATCCGTCCCGGTACAGGCTCCCAGCCGCTGCAGCCAGCCCGCGTCGTCATCGCTGCCCACGAATGCTTGAAACAACCGCACCGACACCCACTCGTGCCGATAGTGGTTGCGCTCGCGCAGGCCCGGGTTGCTCAAACGCTCCTGAAACGCCTGCGTGGCCTTGCCCAGGTCGTGCAGCAGCGCAGCCAGGGCGGCGAGCGCCGTCATCAAGGGCAGGTGGTGCCAAGTGTTTTCGTCGCCTGCACGCAGCACGTTGCCGGCCGTGGTGTTGGTGGGCACGGCGCCCTCGGCGTTGAACTGGCGCGCATCGCCCACCACCCACAGCAGCTCGCTGTGGTCGCGTCCGCGAATCCAGTGGCAGGCCACGGCCGTGTTCTTGCGCGCGCTCTGGCGCAGCAGTTTGCGTACGCTGTCCAGGCCGGCCTGGGTGATGGGCGTCTGCCAGGTGCGCTCGCCGCGGCGCTCGGCGAACTGGTCCAGGATGCGGCGCGTCTCGGTCAGTGCGCGCTTGGTGCATTGGGAGACGAAGAGCACGTTCATGGAGTCGGCTCCGCAGCGTCGGCCAGCCGCGCCGTGTCGACGGCGATCTGTTTGAGGGTGTCGATGATGAAGTCCAGCGATGCGCTGCGCGTGAACGCCTCGATGCACTGGCGCCGGAACTGCTGCTCGTCGTCGCCGCGCATGGCCGATAGGAAGGCCTGCGGCAGTATGGCCGCGTCCTTGACCAGATCGGCGGCGTCGAACACCAGCCCGCCACGCCGTGTCTTGCCGTGCAGCACCGCCAGGCCGTGCGGCAGGCCCAGCACCCAGGTGGCGGTGGCGCCCAGGCCGTAGGCCAGATAGTTGCCGTGGTCGAGGAAGCGGTTGGCCGCATCGGTACCCGTGCCGCGCTTGGCTCGGGTGAATTCGCCATAACCCACAGCGTCGACGGCCAGTTTGAACAGGGCCTTGGTCAGGCGCGCCTCGTCGGTCAGCAACGCGGTCACGTTGGGTGCATGGGCGATTTGCACGATGAACTGTTGCACCAGCGCCGTCAGGCGCTCTGAGTCCGGTGCAAAACCCGCTTCGCGCAGGGCGCGGGTGTTCCAATGGGACAGCAACCGCTGCAGGCGCCAGGTTTGCAACTGCCGGGCGGCGTACAGCCGCAGTTCATCATCGAACCAGAATTTCACCCACGCCTGCAGGTATTCCGTAGGCCGATATTCGCTTTGCGGAGTCAACCAGGCGACTTCCACGTCCACTTCGTTGGCGCTGAACAGCGGCGTCCCGCCGCCACCGCAAAAGCCGACCAACACGCCCGCCTTGGCCAATTCGCGCATGGCGGCCTGGGTGATGGATGTTCCCGTACCCAGCAGGATGCTGGTGGTGTTCGCGATGGGAATGTTCCAGTACAGGCTCTTCTTGCCAGCTTCGGTCACATACTCCACGCGTCCACCATTGACGAGCACGCGGCAATGCTCCAGGTAATAGACGTTGGCGCGCTGCGAATGCAGGATGGTTTTGAGGTCGGACGGGGCGATGTCTTGCATTGGGGCAGTATGCGGATCCCAACGCGCGTGCCGCATCGACAGAAACCCAAAGACGAGAAACGGGCCTGCCCCAGACTTCATGCAGACCGCCCGGCGTGGGCGAGGCCTTGCCGGCCGCCTGGCCCCGCTCCTACCGCACGAACCGCTCCAGCCGCCGCACCCCCTCCAGCAGCCGCTCGCCGTCGGACGTCGCGTGGCACCAGCGCAGCCAGCCCCGGCCCTCCGGCCCGAAGGCATTGCCCGGCGCCAGGCCCAGGCCGGCCTCGCGCACCAGCCGCTTGGCCAGCGCCAGGGAATCGTCCTGCCCCTGCAGGCGGAAGAACACGTACATCGCCCCGCCGGCTTCCGGCACCTCCACGCCCGGCACGGCGCGCAGCGCCCCGCTCAACAGCCGGCGCGTCTCGACCAGCCCGGCGCGCAGCTGCGCGATGTGCGCCTCGCCCTGCGCGAGGGCCGTGGCGGCGGCGCGCTGCACGGGCTCGAAGATGCACGAGAAGTTGTATTCGATGACCTTGCCCAGGGCCGCTTCCAGCGCCGGCGGCACCACCATCCAGCCCATGCGCCAGCCGGTCATCAGCCAGGCCTTGGAGCAGCTGTTGACCGAGATGATGCGGTCCTCGGCATCCGCATGGCGCAGCAGCGAAGGGGCGCTCCTGGCCACCGGGTCGTACACCAGCCGCTCGTACACGTCGTCGCTCAGGATCCAGATGCCCCGCTGGCGGCAGTGCGCCAGGATGGGCGCGAGCGCCGCCTCGTCCAGCGTCCAGCCGGTGGGGTTGTTGGGCGAGTTCAGCACCAGCATGCGCGTTTCCGGCGTCAGCGCCTCCAGCAGCCGGTCCAGGTCCAGGCTCCAGCGCCCGTCCCGCACCTGCAGCGGCACGCGCTCGACCTGCGCGCCGAGGATGCGCGGCATCTCCAGCAGGTTCGGCCACAGCGGCGTCACGGCCACCACCCGGTCGCCCGGCGACACCAGCAGCTGGTTGGCCAGCATCAGGCCCATGTCGCCCGAGGCCACGGCGGCGATGCGCCCGACCTCGAAGCCGCGCCCGTGCAGGCGCTGCAGGTACGCGGCGATGCCCTCGCGCAGCCAGGGGCGACCCAGGTTCTCGCTGTAGAAGGTCTCGCCCGAGGCGAGGGATGCGATGGCGGCGTCGCGGATGAACTGCGGCGTCGGCTGATCGGACTCGCCGAACCAGAAGGGCAGCACATCGGGCCGGCCCATGCCGGCGTTGGCGACTTCGCGAATCAGCGATCCGCCCAGGTCCTGGATGGCGGGGCGCGGCTGGGCCGAGGGCGGTGGGGTGGGGGCGGTGTGGGCGTCCATGGAGCCCATTGTGCAGCCTCGCCCGTCCGGCTGCTGGGCGCCTCTGTCAGCCGCGCGCCGCGTTCAGCGCAGCGCGCGTGGCCTGGGCGGCGGCGCGCGCCGCTTCCTTCCAGTCCTCGCCGTCCGAGGCGTAGAGCACGGCGCGCGAGGAGTTGACGATGATCGGCCCCTCGGCCGTGAACCCGGCGCGCACCGTGGCGGCCGCGTCGCCGCCCTGCGCACCCACGCCCGGGATGAGCAGCGGCAGGGTCGGCGCAAGCTGGCGCACGCGCGCGATCTCCTCCGGGTAGGTGGCGCCCACCACCAGGCCGAGCTGGCCGTTCCTGTTCCACGGCCCCTGCGCCTGGCGCGCGACGTGCTCGTACAGCAGCGGCTGGCCCTCCACGCTCGCCAGGCGCTGCGCCTGCAGGTCGTCGCCGCCGGGGTTGGAGGTGCGGCACAGCAGGAAGGCGCCCTTGCCCGGGTACTGCAGGTAGGGCTCGATCGAGTCAAAGCCCATGAAGGGCGAGAGCGTGACCGCATCGGCGCCGTAGCGCTCGAAGGCCTCGCAGGCGTATTGCTCGGCGGTGCTGCCGATGTCGCCGCGCTTGGCGTCCAGGATGATCGGCACGTGCGGCGCGCTCACGCGCATGTGCTGCATCAGGCGCTCGAGCTGGTCCTCGGCACGGTGCGCGGCGAAGTAGGCGATCTGCGGCTTGAAGGCGCACACCAGGTCGCAGGTGGCGTCCACGATCGCGGCGCAGAAGTCGTAGATGCGCCGCGCGTCGCCGCGCAGCGCCCCCGGCAGCCGCCGGGGCTCTGGGTCCAGGCCCACACACAGGAGCGAATCGTTGCGCGCCATGGCGCCCTGCAGCATGTCGAGGAAGGTCATGGGCGGGAATTCTAGGGCGGGGCCACGCCGGCCCGGCCGCGGCCGCACAATCCGGCCCATGCCCCAGCTCTCGCGCCGCCAGCTCACCATCCTCGTGCTCCTGACCCTGATCTGGGGCTTCAACTGGCCGGTCATGAAGCTGGGCGTGGCCGACATCCCGCCACTCACCTTCCGGATGCTGTCGTTCTGGCTGGGCCTGCCTTTCATTGGCCTGGTGCTGCTGCGGCGCGGCGAGTCCTTTGCCATCCCGCGCGCCTGCTGGCCGCGCGTGCTGCTGCTGACGGTGGTGAACATGGTCGTCTGGCACTCGCTCATGATCCTGGCCATCCCCTTGCTGTCGAGCGGGCGGGCGGCCATCCTGGGCTACACCATGCCGATCTTCTCGGCAGTGATCGGCAGCCTGGCCTTCGGCGACCGGCTGGCCGGGCGCGGCTGGGCGGGGGTGCTGGCGGCGGCGGTGGGGGTGCTGCTGCTGCTGTGGAACGAGATGGAGGCGCTGGGCGCCAGCGCCCTGGGCGTGGGGCTGATGCTGACCTCGGCCGCTTCCTGGGCGCTGGGCACGCAGCTGCTGCGCCGGCTGCACGTGCCGGTGCCGCTGCTGACGCTGTCGTTCTGGATGGTGGCGCTGACCTGCGTCGTGCTGACGGCGCTGGCCTTCGGCTTCGAGCGCGCGCGCTGGCACATGCCGGGGACGGCGGCCGTGGCGTCGGTGCTCTACAACGGCCTGCTGGCGCTGGCCTTCGCCCAGGTGGCGTGGTTCTTCCTGGCGCGCACGCTGCCGCCGGTGGCCTCCACGCTCAGCGTGATGCTGATCCCGGTGATCGGCGTGTTCAGCGGGGCGCTGTGGCTGGGCGAGGTATTGCGCTGGCAGGACTGGACGGCGGTGGTGCTGATGGCCGTCGCGATCGCCTCGGTGCTCTGGCCCTCCCCGACGGCGCAAGGGGCGAAAAAGACGCCCTGACGCCGCCGCCATACCCGCAATCGGCAATGCGGCTGTAGGAATAAGCCGTCAATCAACTACGACAGCCTGGCGCTGTCCTTTCCGGTTTTCATCATCCAGGACGCGATGAAGTTCGTCGACCTGGTGCACGCCATCAAGCCGAACCCGGTCACCGACGTGCCGCAGGCGTGCCTGCAGCTGTCCGAGGACAGCGAGCCGCAGGGCGTGCTGAACGCCCGGGACGGGGCGGACTTTCCGCAGAATTTCGCGGCCGCGGCCGCGGCCGCGCAGCAGCGGTTCTGTGACCGGGTGTAGGCCGCCGGGCCCGGCTGCGATCCGGGGAAAGGCGCGGCCACCGGCAAAAAAGGGGATGCACGGGAGTGCATCCCCTTTCCTGTCTGCCTGCCCGCACCGGCGTACCGGGCGGGCTGGGCGGCGCGGCCGACTGGCTTCAGTAGACGTCGTGCTGCGTGTTGTAGACGTTGAAGTGGCCCGTCGGGGTGATCAGGCGCGGGTCCTTGATCACCTTCTTGAGCTTCAGCGTCTTGTCATCGACCACCACCAGGGCGCTTTCCTTGTCCTTGGCCGACCACACGGCAAACCACACCTCGTCGCCCGCCTTGTTGTACTCAGGCTGCGTGACGCGCTTGGCGCCGCCGTCGTCGGCAAGGCCCGCCCACTCGGCGATCGGCAGCGTCTGGTAGCCCTTGTCCAGGTTGTTGATGTCGAACACCACCACCGACTGCGAGATCTTCGGATCGGGGTTCAGCGGGGCATCCGACCACAGGTTGGTGGACTTCGGATGGGTCTTGACGAACAGCGCGCCGCCGCCCGGGCCCTTGAGCTTGGCCACTTCCTTGAAGGCGTACTGCGGGTGTTTCTTCGGGTCGGTGCCGATCAGCGAGATGGTCTCGTCGCCCAGGTGGCCGGTCGCCCAGACGGGGCCGTACTTGGGGTGCGTGAAGTTGGCGCCGCGCCCGGGGTGCGGGATCTTGCCCACGTCCACCAGACCCGCCAGCTTGCTCTCCTTGGTGTCGATCGCAGCAATCTTGTTGCTGTTGTTGGCCGCCACCATGAAGTAGCGCTTGGACGCGTCCAGCCCGCCGTCATGCAGGAAGGGCGCCGAGCCGATCTCGGTCATCTTGATGGCGTCCAGGTTGGAGTAGTCCACCATCAGCGTCTTGCCCGTTTCCTTGACGTTCACGATGAACTCGGGCTTGTAGTGCGACGACAGGATCGAGGCCACGCGCGGCTCGGGGTGGTATTCCTGCGTGCCGACCACCATGCCGCGGGTCGAGACGATCTTGAGCGGCTCCAGCGTGTCGCCGTTCATGATGGTGAACTGCGGCGGCCAGTACGAGCCGGCGATCGCCAGCTTGTCCTGGTAGCCCTTGAACTTGGAGGTCTCGACCGAGCGCGCCTCCAGGCCCACGCGGATCTCGGCCACGTTGTCGGGCTTTTCCATCCACAGGTCGATCATGTTGATCTTGGCGTCGCGCCCGATCACGAACAGGTAGCGCCCCGAGGCCGACATGCGCGAGATGTGCACCGCGTAGCCGGTCTTGACGATGTTGATGATCTCCTTGGTGTCGCCGTCGATCAGCGCCACCTCGCCGGTGTCGCGCAGCGTGGTCGAGAAGATGTTGTCCAGGTTGTAGCTGTTCATCTTCTTCTTGGGCCGCGCCTCCGGCGGCACGATCACCTTCCAGGTGTTCTTGGCGTCCGCCAGGCTCCACTCGGGCGGTGTGGGAGGGTCCTGCTGGATGTAGCGCGCCATCAGGTCCACGGTGGCCTCGTCGAAGTCGCCCGAGGTCTGCCAGTTGGGCATCCCGGCTGGCGAGCCATAGGCGATGAAGACCTTGAGATAGTCCGTGCCCTTGGGCAGCGTGACGTCCGGGGTGAGGGGCTTGCCGGTGGCGCCCTTCCTGAGCACGCCGTGGCAGCCGGCGCAGCGCTCGAAGTAGATCTGGCGCGCGCGGTCGAATTCCGCCTGGGTCATCTTCGGCGCGTTCGGGTTCGTGCTCTGGTACATGGGCACGTCCGCCAGCGGCGAGGAGCCGGCCTGGTAGTTCAGCTCCGGCTTGGTGACTTCCTTCTCGTGCTGGGCCATCGCGCCGAGTGCCAGGGTGGACAGGGCCAGCGCCGTCAGGCGGGCCAGCGTGCGGGGTTTCATGAGGCGACTCCTTGGGATGTTGCCGCTGCCCGGATGCCGGAGCACGAAAGAGCAAGACGAGCGCCCGCTGCGGGCTGCGGCAGTCATGGAACAGCGGGCATTGCAGGCATGTTGTCGTTCCCAGCGCAGGTCATGGTTGACATGGATCAAATATTCATCAGCAGTGAACTTTTAAGCAACAAAGCCGTTTTGCTAACGTTGTCAAGCGGCCAATAATGGCTCGTGCCCCTGGTTTTCCCTAGCTGATGGACCTTTCCATGCCCTCGCTCTCCCGCCCCGCCCTCCGCCCGGCCCCGACCCGCCTGGCGCTTCTCGTCGCCCTGGCCTGCCTGCACCTGGGCGCGCACGCGCAGTCCGCGCCGGCCGCCTCGGCCATCCAGGGCACGCTGCCCGAGATGGTGGTCAGCGGCTCGCGTCACGAGCAGGTGGCCGACGAACTGCCGCTGTCCTACGACGTGATCGATGCGCGCACCCTGAGCGATGGCCAGGTGCGCAACGTGCGCGAGGCGCTGCAGGAGCTGCCCAACACCTCCGTGCGGCTGCTGCCCTCGCGCTTTTCCGTCACCGGCGTGACCTCGGCGACGGGGCGCGACGGCAACGCCGGCATCAACATCCGCGGCCTGGGCGGCAACCGCGTGCTGCTGATGGTCGATGGCGTGCGCCTGCCGCGCAGCTACGCCTTCCGCACCACGGTGTTCGACCGCGAATACCTGTCGCTGGAGCTGCTCAAGCGCATCGAGGTGGTGCGCGGGCCGGCCTCGGCGCTGTACGGCTCGGACGGCATGGCCGGGCTGGTGCACTTCATCACCCATGAGCCGGCCGACTTTCTGAAAGGCCGCGATGGCCAGCCGGACAAGGCCCTTGGCGGTCGCGTCGCCGCGGGCTGGAGCGGCGACGACCACGGCCGCACGCTGGCCGGCACCGTCGCCGGCCAAGCGAGCGAGAGCCTGCAGTGGATGGTGACGGCCAGCGCCCGGCGCGCGCACGAACTGGACAACCGCGGCGACGTGGACACGCCCGACAGCCGGCGCACCCGCCCCAACCCCCAGTCGGACCGCGACGAGGCGGTGCTCGGCAAGATCGTGCTGACGCCCCACGCCGGCCAGCGGCACGTCGTCACGCTGGAGCACGTCGAGCGCCGGCAGGACATCGAGCTGCTGTCCAGCCGCGCGCCGCTGCCGCTCACCGGCACACCGGCGCAGATCGCCGGCGCGATCACCGGCGAAGCCTCCGAGCGCAGCATGCAGCGCGACCGCCTCGCCTGGAGCGCGCGCTTCGAGCTGGGCGCATCCTGGGCCGACCAGGTGCAGACCACGCTGGCCTTCCAGAAGTCCGCCTCGCGCCAGATCGGCACCAGCGAGCGCCAGGCCCTGCCGCTGCGCGTGCGCGACAACCGCTACGACGAGCGCACCTGGCAGGCAGGGCTGCAGGCGGAAAAACTCGTGCGCAGCGGCGCCTGGGCGCACCAGATCACCTACGGCCTGGACCACGTGAACAGCCGCATCACGAACCTGTACGACGGCCTGAACCCGGCGCCGCCGGAAGTCTTCCCGCTCAAGCGCTTTCCCGACACGCGTGAGACGAGTAGCGCGCTGTACCTGCAGGACGAGGCTGTGCTCGGCGACTGGAGTTTCACGCCGGGCCTGCGGCTGGACCACTTCGCGCTGGACGTGACCAGCCAGGCGGGCTTTCATCCCCCAGCCAGGCAGCCAGGCACCTCGCTGTCGGGCTCGGCAGTGTCGCCGAAGTTCGGCGTGCTGTGGCGCGCCGCGCCGCAGTGGAGCCTCTTCGGGCAGTACGCGACGGGCTTTCGCGCGCCCGAGGCGGGCCAGGTGAACGGTTACTTCGAGAACTTGGCCGAGCACGTCGTCATCCTGCCCAACGGATCGCTGAAGCCCGAGAAGAGCCGCGGCTTCGAGCTGGGCGTGCGCGGGCGGCTGGAGCGGCTGCAGCTCGATGCCTCGGTGTTTCGCAACCGCTACTCCAACCTGATCATGGACGCGGCATTGATCAGCGGCAGCGGCACGG
>NZ_ALEE01000723.1 GCF_000282995.1 Melaminivora alkalimesophila | reverse complement strand
GGCAGCGGCACGGCCGCCGACCCGCGCCTCTTCCAGGCGATCAACGTGGAGCGCGCGCGCATCTCCGGCTTCGAGCTCAAGGGGCGCTACGACTGGGGCAGCGTCGCCGGCGGCAGGCTGCTGACCAGCTTCGCCTACGGCCGCGCGCGCGGCACCAACCTGAACACCGGCCAGCCGCTCAACTCCATCGACCCGGCCCAGCTGGCGCTCGGCCTGAACTACGCCACCGGCCCCTGGTCCCTGCAGCTCGATGCGCGCCACCATGCAGCCAAGCGCGCGCGCGACGTGGACAGCAGCACCGCTGTCAAGCCGCCCCACACCCAGTTCACCATCCCGTCCGCGACGGTGCTCGACGCCTCGGTGCAGTGGCGCGTGCGTCCGGACCTGCGCGTCAACCTCGGGGTGCGCAACCTCACGGACCGCAAGTACTGGCTGTGGCCCGACGTGTACGGCCTCGCGGCCGCATCCACCACCAACGACACCTGGACCCAGCCCGGGCGCAGCGCCCACCTGTCGGTGGTGTACGACTTCTGAGCCGGCCGGGCAGGGCCCGGTGAGCTGCCACGCAAAAAGGCCACCCGAGAGGGTGGCCTTTGCCTTGGTCGATCGGCTGGCCCTAGCGAGGCGTGGTCACCAGCAGGCGGTTCACGTCGCGGTCGTTGGGCAGCGCGTAGTCGTGGGCGCGGATGATGCGGCTGTCCTCGGTGCGCACCAGCTTCAGGCTGACGTAGGTGTAGCTGGCGGCCGGCGAGTAGGTGCCGACCAGCACCATGGAGGCGTGGTGCTGGCGTGCGATGTCTTGCAGCTCGCGCGACAGCAGCAGCTCGCCCGTGCCTTCCTTGACGAAGACGTCGCCGCGCAGCTTCACTTCCTTCACGTCGAAGCCGGACATCGCCATGCCGCTGGCGTATTGCTCGGACAGGGTCCGGCCCAGGGGGGCGGACATGCGCAGGTCGTTCACGTTGACGACGGTGGCCACCAGCACCGGGCCGGCGCCGGTGGAGGACAGGTCCAGGTTGCCGAGCAGGCGCGCCACGGCGTCGCGGCTGCTTCGCACCAGCGGCGCCTGGGCGGCGTTCTCGTAGGTGGGCTCGGTGCGCACCTGGGGCTTGGGCTGGGCGCAGCCGGCCAACAGCGCTGCGGCGCAGGACAGGGCGAGGAGCGAGAGGGAAGGGCGCGTGCGGATCATTGCGAGACCACCTTCAGGTTGACGGCGCGGTAGTGCTGCGGGCGCAGGAACAGCGGAGCGTCGGCGTTCTCGAGGTAGTACACGTCGGTCTTGCGCGCGACGTACTGGCCGCCGCGGCTCACGGTGGTGGTCAGGATCAGCTCGGTGTTGGTCGGGCCGCCGGAGCTCATGCTGGCGGCGTAGTCGGCCGCCACCGTCAGGCCCAGGGCACCCAGCAGCTGGGCGTCGATGTGCTCGTGGCGCAGACCGTAGGCGGCCATCAGGCCGGCGGCGATCATGGTGTACTGGCCGGGGATGAAGTGCGGCCGGTCGCTGTTGTGGCGCACCAGCTGCGTGTGGTAGGACACCTCCAGGGCGGAGCCCGGATCGCGCTGCACGGGCGCGCCGCCCTGCACCAGCTCGGTGATCAGGAAGTCGCGGAACGCCAGGTCGAAGGCACTCGGGTTGGGCGGGAAGGCCACATGCAGGGGAGTATCCGCACCGTAGCCGGCACGCTCCAAGGTGTTGCGCGTCTGGGCCACCACGTCGCGCGAGAGCAGTTCCCAGTGGCCTGCCGAGCGCACCTTGTGCTGGCTGGTCAGCTCGAAGTTCTTGGCGAGCGGGATCGGGGCGCTGCCGCAGCCGGCCAGCGCCAGCGCAGCAGCCGCTGCGGCGCACAGGCCGAGTGTCCTGATCAAAGACATGGGTTCCCTCCAGAGGATGAATGACGGCGCCGCGCACGGCCACAAGGCGGCCTGACCGCAGCGCATTTGGTTTTCGGACAATTCTGCGGGCTGCCTGGGGCAAAGACAAGCGCTATCGGCCTACAGACGACCGCCCTGTGCACAGGCAGGGGCGGGTTGTTGTTGTTTTGCCTTCCCTGCCCGCCCTTCAGCGCGTGCCGGCGCGCCGCTGCAGCACCTCGAACGCCGGCAGCTCCTTGCCCTCCAGCACTTCCAGGAAGGCCCCGCCGCCGGTGGAGATGTAGCCCACCCGGTCCTCGATGCCGAACTTGGCGATCGCCGCCAGGGTGTCGCCCCCGCCGGCGATGCTGAAGGCGCCGGAGGCGGCGATGGCCTCGGCGATGGCGCGCGTGCCGCCGGCGAACTGCTCGAACTCGAACACGCCCACCGGGCCGTTCCAGACGATGGTGCCCGCCGCCTGCAGCTGCTGCGCCAGCCGCGCCGCCGTCTCGGGGCCGATGTCCAGGACCATGTCGTCGTCCTGCACGTCCTGCGCGCGCTTGGTCGTCGCCTCGGCGTCGGCGGCGAAGGCCTTGGCCGTCACCACGTCGGTCGGGATCGGCACCTCGGCGCCGCGCGCGGCCATGGCCTCGATCACGGCGCGCGCCTCGCCCACCAGGTCGGCTTCGGCCAGGCTCTTGCCGATCGGCAGGCCGGCGGCGAGCATGAAGGTGTTGGCGATGCCGCCGCCCACGATCAGCTGGTCCACCTTCTCGGCCAGGCTCTGCAGGATGGTCAGCTTGGTGCTGACCTTGGAGCCGGCGACGATGGCCACCAGCGGGCGCTTCGGGTGGGCCAGCGCGCGCGTGAGCGCGTCGATCTCGGCGGCCAGCAGCGGGCCGGCGCAGGCGGTCGGGGCGTATTCGGCGATGCCGTAGGTTGTGCCCTCGGCGCGGTGCGCGGTGCCGAAGGCGTCGTTCACATAGATGTCGCACAGCCGCGCCATCTGCTGCGCCAGCGCCGGGTCGTTCTTCTTCTCGCCCGGGTTGGCGCGGCAGTTCTCCAGCAGCACCACCTGGCCGGGCTGCACCTCGACGCCATCCACCCAATCGGCCACCAGCGGCACTTCTCGGCCCAGCAGTTCGGCCAGGCGGGCGGCGACCGGCGCGAGCGAATCCTCGGGGCGCAGCGCGCCCTCCTTCGGGCGGCCCAGGTGGC
Organism: Melaminivora alkalimesophila; assembly: GCF_000282995.1. Lineage (GTDB taxonomy): Bacteria > Pseudomonadota > Gammaproteobacteria > Burkholderiales > Burkholderiaceae_C > Melaminivora > Melaminivora alkalimesophila. The sequence goes on along the minus strand of NZ_ALEE01000723.1, from coordinate 713 downwards.
TGGTCACCATCACCGCCGCGCCCGCCTCCAGCGCCATGCGGATGCAGGGGACGGAGGCGCGGATGCGCGTGTCCTCGGTGATGCGGCCGGCGGCGTCGAGCGGCACGTTCAGGTCGGCACGGATGAACACGCGCTGGCCGCGCACCCGGCCCTGGTCGCAAAGATCGGAGAAGCGAAGGATGTGCATGGAGGAAGGGAAAGGAACGGAGGACGGGCAGGCGGGCACGCCGGCGTGGCGCGCGCGCCCCTGGGCGGCCGATTGTAGGAAGGATGGGGCGGGGGCTGCCCGCGCGGCTACCAGCCCAGGCCGATGTGCAGCGGCAAATACACCGCCATGCCCAGGGCGATGGTGCCGAGGATGCTGCGGCGCCAGAAATAGTAGCCCCCCGCGCACAGCACGGCCGGCAGCCGGGCGTCGGCCAGGGTGCGCAGCAGCGCGCCGTCGGTCATCAGCAGCTCCGGCGCGATCACGCCCGCCAGCGCCGCCAGCGGGGCGTACTTGAGGCCGCGGCGCAGCCAGTCGGGCATGGGCAGCTCGCGCTCGGGGATCATGAAGAAGGCGCGCGTGACGAGCGTGATGACCGCCAGGCCCAGGATGGCGAGGATCGGCAGCAACCAGGATCCGTTCATGCCTGCTCCTGCTCGGCCGGGGCGCGCCGCGCGCGGCGCCAGGACCGCTCGGCCGCCTCGAAGCCCAGGCCGGCCGCCACGGC
>NZ_ALEE01000722.1 GCF_000282995.1 Melaminivora alkalimesophila | reverse complement strand
CCGCCACGGCGGCCGCGATCGCCACCAGGATGTTGAGCTTGAGCGGCAGCGCGAAGGTGGCGATCGCCGCCGTGCTGGCCACCAGCGTCGCCAGCCAGCTGGCCCGGTCCACCAGCATCGAAAGGAGGATGCCCAGCAGTGCCAGCACGCCCGCAAAGCCCAGCCCCCAGGACAGCGGGATGGCGTTGGCCGCCAGGATGCCAATGATCGACGGCACCTGCCAGGCCAGCCAGTTGGCGACCGCCGCGCCCCAGAAATACGGCAATTGCTCCGGCGCCGGCTCCGGGCGCGGGAAACGCTTCATGAAGGCCACGAAGATCACGTCGCCGCTGAAATAGCCCAGCCACAGGCGGTGGCGCCGTGGCAGATGGGCGAAGTAGCTGCGCCACATGCTGCTGAAGATCACGAAACGCAGGTTCACGCAGGTCGCCGTGAGCCAGACCACCCACAGCGGCGCGCCGGCGGTCAGCAGCGGCAGCACGGCCAATTGGGCACTGCCGGCATAGACGATCAGCGACATGAAGACCGCCAGCGATACCGGCATCCCAGCCTTCACCATTGCCACGCCGGTCACCAGCCCCCAGGCGCCGATGCCCAGGCAGGTGGCCAGCATGTCCCGCGCGCCCAGCCGTGCCCACGGATCGGCCAGCCAGTCGCGCACTGCCGCCTGCCGGCTCATGGCTCGGCCACCGGCTCTCCGAGCACCGTGCCGACGGGCAGCGGGAAGCCGCGCAGGAAGTCGCGCGCCGCCAGGCGCCGCCCGCCTGCGCGCTGCAGCTCGGTCAGGCGCAGCAGCCGGCCATCGCCGCACAGCACGTCCACCCCCGCGTCGCCCACCGACACCACGCTGCCCGGCACGGACCCCGGCTGCAGGGCCGCTTCCGGCTCTGGCGCGCAGGCCCAGAGCTTGAGGGGCTCGCCCGCGGCCGTGGTGCTGGCGCCGGGGAAGGGGTCGAAGGCGCGCACGCGCCGGGCGATCTGCGCGGCCGGCGCGCACCAGTCGATGGCGGCTTCCGCCTTCTCGATCTTGTGGGCGTAGGTGACGCCCTCGTCCGGCTGCGGCACCGGCGCGAGCGCGCCGCGCGCGGCCTGCTGCAGCGCCTGCACGACCAGCCGCCCGCCCAGCGCGGCAAGCGTGTCGTGCAGCGTCGCGGTGGTGTCGCCGGGGCCGATCGGCACGGCCTCGCGCAGCAGCATGTCGCCGGTGTCCAGGCCCGCGTCCATCTGCATGATGGTCACGCCCGTCGCGGCGTCGCCCGCCTCGATGGCACGGTGGATCGGTGCCGCGCCGCGCCAGCGCGGCAGCAGGCTGGCGTGGATGTTCAGGCAGCCCAGGCGCGGCGTGTCCAGCACCCACTGCGGCAGGATCAGGCCGTAGGCGGCGACCACCATGGCGTCCAGCCGTGCGGCCTGCAGCGCCGCGCGCGCCGCGGCGGCGTCCTGCGGCCAGCGCCCGTCCAGGCGCAGGCTGCGCGGCTGCGCCACCGAGATGCCGCGTGCGAGCGCGAGCTGCTTGACGGGCGAGGCCTGCAGCTTCATGCCGCGCCCGGCCGGGCGATCCGGCTGGGTCAGCACCAGCGGCACCTCGAAGCCCGCCGCCAGCAGCGCATCGAGCGCCACGCGCGCGAACTCCGGCGTGCCGGCGAAGGCGACACGCAGGCCGGCGGCAGGGGCGCCGCTCATGCGCGCACGGCCTGGGGCTGCTGCTGCTTTTGCTGCTTGAGCAGCTTGGTCTTGATGCGCCCGCGCTTGAGCGGCGAGAGGTATTCGACGAAGACCTTGCCCATCAGGTGGTCCATCTCGTGCTGGATGCACACCGCCAGCAGCCCCTCGGCCTCGATGACCTGTTCCTGCCCCTGGGCATCGAGCGCGCGCACGCGCACCGCCAGCGCGCGCTCGACGCCGTCGTAGATGCCGGGCACCGACAGGCAGCCCTCCTCGCCGACGCGCGTCTCCTCGCTGGCCCAGAGGATCTCCGGGTTGATCAGCACCAGCGGCGCGTTGCGTTCCTCGGAGACGTCGATGACCACGATGCGCTCGTGCACGTCCACCTGGGTGGCCGCCAGGCCGATGCCCTTGGCGTCGTACATGGTCGCGAACATGTCGTCCAGCAGGGCGCGCACGCGGTCATCTACCATGGTGACGGGCTGCGCGACCTTGTGCAGGCGCGGGTCGGGATAGCAGAGGATGGGAAGGATGGCCATGGCAAGAAGAGGGAAATTGTCGTGATTTTCGCCACTTCGCGGCGACAGGGGGCGGCCCAGCCGCAATAATCGTTGCCCTATCAAGGGCTTGAGCCCAGAATCTGCGGGCATTTCGCGCTGCTGCAAGGCAGGCGGTGGCGCCGGTCCGCACAGTCCAAGCAAGAACACACCGGCGCAGGCGGGAGGGGATCGATCCATGTACGACAGGCACCAACATCCACGGCGCGCGGCACGCGTGCACGCAGTGCTGGCGGCACTGACACTGGCGGCGGGTGCGGCCGCGCCGCTGGCCACCCAGGCGCAGCAGCACCCCGTCACCCCAGGGCAGCGCGCCACCGCCCAGCAGGTGGCCGCGCGCGGCGTGCCGCTGGCGGAGCTGGCGCCCAATGCGCCCGAGAGCTACGTCGTGCAGCGCGGCGACACCCTGTGGGCCATCTCGGCGCTGTACCTGCGCCAGCCCTGGCGCTGGCCGGAGCTGTGGGGCATGAACCTCGACTCCATCGCCAACCCGCACCTGATCTTCCCCGGCCAGACGCTGTACCTGGAGACGGTGGACGGCCACGCACGCCTGCGCACCAGCCGTCCGGGCAGCACGGCGCCCGAGACGGTGCGCGTCTCGCCGCGCACGCGCAGCGAGAGCCTGTCGGGCGCGGCCCTGCCGACGCTCAAGCCCCATCTGATCGAGCACTTCCTGGCCGAGCCGCTGGTAGTGGACGAGCTCACGCTGGAGCAGGCGCCGCGCGTCATCGCCACGCGCGACGAGCGCGTCGTCATGGCCGGCGGCGACCGCGTCTACGTGCGCGGCCCGCAGGGCAGCCCGCTGGAGCTGGAGCCGGGCGTGCCGCGCCACTACCGCGTGTTCCGCAGCGCCGCACCGCTCAAGGACCCCTTCACGCAGGAAGTGCTGGGCTACGAGGCCCAGTACGTGGGCCAGGCGACGCTTGTGCGGGGCGAATCGTCCGAGCAGGTGCCCGACAAGCAGGGCCGCATGGTCGAGGAGTACGTGCCGGCCACGGTCGACCTGAGCCGCACGCGCGAGGAGGTGCGGGTGGGCGACCGCCTCCTGCCGGCGCCCGAGCGCAGCTTCAGCAACTACGTGCCGCGCGCGCCCGAGCAGGAAGTCGACGCCGCCGTGGTCTCGATCTACGGCAGCCTGGCGGTGCGCTACGCCGGCCAGAACAACGTCGTCGCGCTGAACCGCGGCAGCGACGACGGCATGCAGCCGGGCCACGTGCTGCGCCTGCTCACGCGCGGCCAGCGCATCGTCGACAAGACCGACGGCGAGCGCACGGCGGTGCGCCTGCCGAGCGAGGAAAACGGCCTGGTGATGGTGTTTCGCACCTTCGAGCGCGTCTCCTATGCGCTGATCCTGCAGGCCGCCCAGCCGGTGCGCGTGGGCGACCGGCTGGTGAACCCGGAGTGAGGGCGGCGCGGCGCCGCTCGCGCAGCAGGCCCGGGCCATGGAACGCGCAGAACTGGCAGCCTGGTTGCGCCTGACGGCCGCGCCGGGCGTGGGCAACGCCGGCGCGCGCAAGCTGCTCTCGGCCTTTGGCCTGCCCCAGGCGGTGTTCGAGCAGGGCGAGGCCGCGTGGCGCGATTGCGTCGGTGCCGCGGCGGCGCGCGCGCTGGCGCAGCCGGGCGGGGAGCTGGAGGCGCTCATCGAGCGGACCTGGCAGTGGCTGCAGTCCGCCGCCCCGCAGACCGGGCGCGCAGTGGTCGCGCTGGGCGATCCGGCCTACCCGCCGGCGCTGACTGCGATCGAGGACCCGCCGCTCCTGCTCTACCTCATGGGGGCGCCGCAGTGGCTGGCGCCAGGCGTGCCGTTCGCGCCCGAGGCCAGCTTGGC
>NZ_ALEE01000721.1 GCF_000282995.1 Melaminivora alkalimesophila | reverse complement strand
AGGCCAGCTTGGCGGTGGTCGGCAGCCGCAACCCCACCGCCCAAGGCGCGGAGAACGCGCGCCAGTTCGCCCGCGCCCTGCATGCCAGCGGGCTGTGCATCGTCTCGGGGCTGGCGCGTGGCGTGGATGCGGCGGCGCACGAGGGAGCGCTCGCGGCCGCCGAGGCGTCCGGCGCTGCACTCGCGCCCTCGACCATCGCGGTGGTCGGCACCGGACTGGACCGCGTCTACCCGAGTGCGCACCGCGACCTCGCCCACCGCATCGCCCGCCGTGGGCTGCTGGTGAGCGAGTACCCATTGGGCACGCCGCCACTGCCGGGCAACTTCCCGCGCCGCAACCGCATCATCTCCGGCCTGTCGTGCGGCACGCTGGTGGTCGAGGCGGCGCTGGCCTCCGGCTCGCTGGTCACGGCCCGGCTGGCGGCCGAGCAGGGGCGCGAGGTGTTCGCCATTCCCGGCTCGATCCACGCGCCGCAGTCGCGCGGCTGCCACGCGCTGATCCGCCAGGGCGCCAAGCTGGTGGAGACGGCGCAGGACGTGCTGGAGGAGCTGCGGCCGCAGCTGCCGCTGGCGCAGCGG
>NZ_ALEE01000720.1 GCF_000282995.1 Melaminivora alkalimesophila | reverse complement strand
CGGCCGCCGGCGAGATGCCAGCGCCCGCGCCCGAGGAAGCGCCGCCGCGGGACGAGGTGCTGGAAGCCCTGGGCTTCGATCCCGTCGACCTGGACACCCTGGTGGCGCGCAGCGGGCTGGACGCCGCCACGCTGCAGGCCCGCCTTCTGGAGCTGGAACTCGACGGGCACGTGGCGCGGCTGCCCGGCGCGCTGTTCCAGCGCGTGGCTCGCGGCTGAGCCGCGCTCGTGCCGGCGTTCCTCGCCTTCCTGGCGATCTTCTGGCTGAGGGTCGCCAAGCCCGCGCCGTGGGGCGCGCAGCCCTTTGCCAGCCACCGAGGCCGGCTCTCCGTCAAGCCAGCACGGCGGCGCGGACGCAGTTGCGCCCCGCGTGCTTGGCCGCGTACAGCTGCGCAT
>NZ_ALEE01000719.1 GCF_000282995.1 Melaminivora alkalimesophila | reverse complement strand
TACAGCTGCGCATCGGCCTCCTCGCCCAGCCGCTCGGCGCCGTGGCGGCCGTCCACCAGGGTCGCGACCCCGATGCTCACCGTCAGCGGCGTGCCGTCCCCCCTGCCGCTGGGCAGGTCCAACTGCGCCACGCCCGCGCGGATGCGCTCGGCCAGGGCCGCGGCCTGCGGGGAGTCGGTGTCGGGCAGCAGACAGGCGAATTCTTCGCCGCCGTAGCGCGCCGCCAGATCGGTCGCCCGGGCCGCGTGGGTGGACAGGGTGCGCGCCAGGGCCCGCAGGTAGTCGTCGCCCATGGAGTGGCCCAACCGGTCGTTCACCTCCTTGAAGTGGTCCACGTCGAGCAACAGCAGGCTCAGCGGCGCGCCCGTGCGCAGCTGGCGCGCATGCTCGCGTGCCAGGACCTGGTCGAAATGCCGGCGGTTGGCCAGGCCGGTGAGGCCATCGGTCTGGCTGCGCCGCTCCAGCTCCTGGTTGGCCTGCTGCAGCTGGCGCTGCTGCTCCAGCCCCTGCCTGCGGCTGTCGTCCAGTTCGCGCACCAGGCGCTGGTGGCGGCGCAGCGTGGCGTAGGCCGCCAGGGCCAGCACCGCGGTCACCACCACGGCTGCCTGCAACAACAGGCTGCGGCTGCGCTGGGCGACGTAGCGATCGATGAGTTGGCGCTCGCCCTGCTCGTGCGCTGCGAGCGATTCCGAGACGTCCGCGGCCGCCAGGTAGCGGTCGAAGGCCGCGACGATGCGCTCGTGCCGGGGCGAGCGGCTGAAATAGAAGCGGTATTCGCGCGGAAACTCGCGCAGGCGGTGCACCACCTCCAGGTCGAACCATTCCTGACGGTAGCGCTCCTCGATGAAGAAGTCGTGGTTGAACACCGCCAGGTCGATGTCCCCCTGGCGCAGCGCCGCGAACAGGCCGTCCGGCCCGACCGTCTGCTCGAAGACCCGCAGCCGCTCCTGCGGGACGATGCCCTGCAGCAGCGGCAGCAGCGCGACGCCGCCCACCAGGCCGACCCGGTGGTTCGCCAGGTCGACCGTGTGCTCGATGGGCAGGCGCGCACCCTTGCGGGCGACGACGGCGTAGTGGCTCTCATGGAAGGGCACGCTGAAGAGGCCCTGCCGGTCGCGCTCGGGCGTGTAGCTCAAGGGGACGAAGACGTCCAGCTGTCCCTCCTGCACGCGCTGGATCTTTTGCGGAACCGTCAGCTCCAGGGCGGGGACGAATTCGACGCGCAGCCCCAGCTGGCCGGCGATGAAGCACAGCAGGTCGGTCGCCACCCCCGCGTAGGCGGCGCGCGGGGCATCGTAGCGGCTCAGGGGCGGGGCGTTCACCGAGGTCACGCGCAGCGGCCCCAGCGCCCGCAGGGCGGCCCGCTCGGAGGGTTCGAGCGCCACCGGCGTGCGCAGCCGGATGCGGTGCGCGCCGCTGCAATCCGGAGCCGAGCCGGCGGCCGGGGTCTGGCCCGCGGCCTGGCCCGCCAGGGCGAGCAGCAGGCAGGCCAGGGCCCAGCGCAGGCGCGCGCCCATTGCCCTCACACGTCGATGTTCCCCGCCCGCAGCGCGTTCGCCTCGATGAATTCGCGGCGCGGCTCCACTTCGTCGCCCATCAGCATGGTGAACACCCGGTCGGCCTCGATGGCGTCCTCGATCTGCACGCGCAGCAGGCGCCGCACCTCCGGGTCCATGGTGGTCTCCCACAGCTGCTCGGGGTTCATCTCGCCCAGGCCCTTGTAGCGCTGGCGGGTGGTGGTGCGCTCGGCCTCGCGCAGCAGCCACTGCATGGCCTCGCGGAAGTCGCCCACCTTCTCCTCGCGCCGGCGCTCGCCCTCGCCGCGCGTGACGCGCGCGCCCTCGCCGATCAGCCCACGGAAGCTCTTGGCGGCCTCGGCCAGCGCCTCGTAGTCTGCGCCGGCGACGAAGTCCTGCGTGATCAAGCTGCTCTTGACGTTGCCGTGGTGGTGGCGGCTGATGCGCAGCACGGGCTTGTCGCTGCGCGCATCGAACTCGCCCACCACCTCGGCCGGCACGCCGGCGCTGCCGCTGCTGCGCAGCCAGTCCTGCAGGCGCAGGGCGCTGGCCTCGGCCTGCTCGACCGTGTCGAGTTCGATCGCCACGCCGTCGGCGATGGCGCGCAGCGCCTCCTGGTCCATGAAGGCCGACAAGCGCTCGATGATGGCCTCGGCGCGCTGGTGGCGCTCGGCCAGCGCGGCCAGCTCCTCGCCGGTGATGCTGCGCCCGGCCTCGCCACCGGTGTGCACGGCGGCATCGCGCAGCGCCACGCGCAGCAGGAACTGGTCGAGCGCGGCGGCGTCCTTGAGGTACAGCTCCTCCTTGCCGTTCTTCACCTTGTACAGCGGCGGCTGGGCGATGTAGATGTGGCCGCGCTCGACCAGTTCGGGCATCTGGCGGTAGAAGAAGGTCAGCAGCAGGGTGCGGATGTGCGCGCCGTCCACGTCCGCGTCGGTCATGATGATGATGCGGTGGTAGCGCAGCTTGGAGATGTCGAAGTCGTCGGCGCCGCTTCGGCCGTTGCCGCCGTCCTCGCTGGCCTTGCCGATGCCGGTGCCCAGCGCCGTGATCAGCGTGATGATCTCCTGGCTCGACAGCAGCTTCTCGTAGCGCGCCTTCTCCACGTTCAGGATCTTGCCGCGCAGCGGCAGGATCGCCTGGAACTTGCGGTCGCGCCCCTGCTTGGCGCTGCCGCCGGCGCTGTCGCCCTCGACGATGTAGATCTCCGACAGCGCCGGGTCCTTTTCCTGGCAGTCGGCGAGCTTGCCCGGCAGGCCCATGCCGTCGAGCACGCCCTTCCTGCGCGTCATCTCGCGCGCCTTGCGCGCCGCCTCGCGGGCGCGCGCCGCCTCGACGATCTTGCCGCAGATGATCTTCGCGTCCTGGGGCCTTTCTTCCAGGTACTCCATCAGCGTGCGCGCGACGATGTCCTCGACCGGCGCGCGCACCTCGCTGGAGACCAGCTTGTCCTTGGTCTGGCTGCTGAATTTCGGCTCCGGCACCTTCACCGACAGCACGGCGCACAGACCCTCGCGCATGTCGTCGCCGCTGACCTCGACCTTGGCCTTCTTGGCCAGCTCGTTTTGCTCGATGTAGCGCCCGATCACCCGCGTCATCGCCGCGCGCAGCCCGGTCAGGTGCGTGCCGCCGTCCCTCTGCGGGATGTTGTTGGTGAAGCACAGGACCTGCTCGTTGTAGCCGTCGTTCCACTGCATGGCCACTTCCACGCCGATCTCGGTGCCGGGAATGCCGCCGTAGGTCTCGGCCGGGCGGCTGCCGGTGGCGTGGAAGGGCGTCGGGTGCAGCACCTTCTTCGTGCCGTTGATGAATTCCACGAAGCCGCGCACGCCGCCGCTGCCTGCGAAGTCGTCCTCCTTGCCGGTGCGCTCGTCCTTCAGGCGGATGCGCACGCCGTTGTTCAGGAAGGACAGCTCGCGCAGGCGCTTGGCCAGGATCTCGTAGTGGAAGTCGGAGTTCTCCTTGAAGATCTCCGTGTCGGGCAAAAAGCGCACCTCGGTGCCGCGCTTCTCGGTCGGGCCGAGCACGCGCATCGGCGAGGTCTCCTCGCCGTCCACCACCTCGATCAGCCGGTTCTGCACCACGCCGCGCGAGAACTCCAGCTGGTGCGTCAGCCCGTCGCGGCGCACCGTCAGGCGCAGCGTCTTCGAGAGCGCGTTCACGCAGGACACGCCCACGCCGTGCAGGCCGCCCGAGACCTTGTAGCTGTTCTGGTTGAACTTGCCGCCGGCGTGCAGCTCGGTCAGCGCGATCTCGGCGGCCGAGCGCTTGGGCTCGTGCTTGTCGTCCATCTTCACGCCGGTGGGGATGCCGCGGCCGTTGTCGAGCACCGAGATCGAGTTGTCCGAGTGGATGGTGACCAGGATGTCGTCGCAATGGCCGGCCAGCGCCTCGTCGATGGAGTTGTCCACTACCTCGAAGACCAGGTGGTGCAGGCCGGTGCCGTCGGAGGTGTCGCCGATGTACATGCCGGGGCGCTTCCTCACGGCTTCCAGTCCCTCCAGGATCTGGATGGCCCCCTCTCCGTAGCCCTCGCTGGGCGCGGCGATCGCCATGGGGGGCGTCTCGTCGGCGCCGAGAATCGGCTCGTCGGGGGCGCTTGGGTGTTGCTCTGCGGTCATGTCAAGGCTGCCTTCGCTGCGCGGCACGCCGGCAGGGGCGCCGACATCCGCTGGGAATCGAATCCGGGTCGGCCACCGCGGTACCGGGGAGGGGCTGCGGCGGCCTTCGGGAGCATGGGGTCTGCCCCGCTCAGATGCGCATGGGCATCACCACGTACTTGAAGTTCGGGTCGTCGGGGATGGTGATGAGGGCCGAGCTGTTGCCGTCCTGCAGGTCCACCTGGACCAGGTCCTGGCCCATGTTGGCCAGCACGTCGATCAGGTAGGTGACGTTGAAGCCGATCTCGATGGCGGCGCCGCCGTAGTCGATGTCGAGCTCGTCCACGGCCTCTTCCTGCTCGGCGTTGCTGCTGGCCACGCGCAGCGAGCCGGGCTCGATGTTCAGGCGCACGCCCTTGAACTTGTCGCTGGTCATGATGGCCGTGCGCTGCAGGCAGGCCAGCAGCGGCGCGCGTCCCAGCGTCACGCTGTTTTGGTGGTTGCGCGGGATGACGCGGTTGTAGTCGGGGAACTTGCCCTCGACCAGTTTCGTGACGAACTCCATCCCGCCGAAGCCGAAGCGCGCCTGGTTGCCGGCAAAGCGCATCTCGATCTGGCCATCGCCGTCGGACAGCAGGCGCTGCAGCTCCAGCACCGTCTTCCTCGGCAGGATGACTTCCTGCTTGGGCACCTCCACGTCCAGCTCGGCGCTGGCAAAGGCCAGGCGGTGGCCGTCGGTGGCAACCAGGCTCAGGGTCGTGCCCTCGGCGACGAACAGGATGCCGTTCAGGTAGTAGCGGATGTCTTGCACCGCCATGGCAAACGAGACCTGCTGCATCAGCCGCTTGAGCACCTTCTGCGGGACGCTGAAGGCCGGCCCGAAGTTGGCCGCTTCCTGCACCAGCGGGAAGTCCTCCGCGGGCAGGGTCTGGAGCGTGAAGCGGCTCTTGCCGCCCTTGAGGATCAGCTTGTTCTGGCTGGACTCCAGCGTCACCGTCTGGTCCGAGGGCATGGTCTTGAGGATGTCGATCAGCTTGCGTGCGCCCACGGTGGTGGCGAAATCACCGGCCTCGCCCCCCAGCTCCGCGGTGGTGCGGATCTGGATCTCCAGGTCGCTGGTCGTGAACTGCAGCGCATTGCCCGTCTTCTGGACCAGCACGTTCGCCAGGATCGGCAGCGTGTGGCGCCGCTCGACGATGCCGGACACGGCCTGCAGCACGGACAGAACCTCGTTTTGGGAAGCCTTCAGGACAATCATGACAGTCAACCTTGGAAGGGAGGGTGGGGGCGCGGGGCGGGGCGCCACGCACCGGGCAACACGCCATTTTGCCTCTGGATGGGCATGGCTCCGGCCTCTCAGCCCTTGAGGGTCTGCTCCAGCACGTGCAGCTGCTGGTTGAGCTCGGTCAGTTGCTGGCGCTCGGCGCCGATCTTGCGCACCGCGTGCAGCACGGTGGTGTGGTCGCGCCCGCCGAACAGCTCGCCGATCTCGGGCAGGCTCTTTTGCGTCAGTTCCTTGGCCAGGTACATGGCGATCTGGCGCGGGCGGGCGATCGAGGCCGGGCGCTTCTTGCTGTACATGTCGGCGACCTTGATCTTGTAGTAGTCGGCCACCGTCTTCTGGATGTTCTCGACGCTGATCTGGCGGTTCTGGATGGAGAGCAGGTCGCGCAGCGCTTCCCGCGCCAGCTGGATCGACACTTCCTTCTGGTTGAAGCGCGAATACGCCAGGATCTTGCGCAAGGCGCCCTCGAGCTCGCGCACGTTCGAGCGCACGTTCTTGGCGACGAAGAAAGCCACTTCCTCGGGCATCTCCGCGCCCTCGACCTGCGCCTTGTTGATCAGGATCGCCACGCGCATCTCCAGCTCGGGCGGCTCGATCGCCACCGTGAGGCCGGAATCGAAGCGCGAGACCAGGCGCTCGTGGATGTTCGCCAGGCCCTTCGGATAGGTGTCCGAGGTCATGACGATGTGGCTCTTCTTGGCCAGCAGCGCCTCGAAGGCGTTGAAGAACTCCTCCTGCGTGCGGTCCTTGTTGGCAAAGAACTGCACGTCGTCGATCAAGAGCAGATCGAGCGAGTGGTAGCGCGCCTTGAAGTCGTCGAAGGTGCGCCTCTGGTAGGACTTGACCACATCCGAGACGAACTGCTCGGCGTGGATGTAGAGAACTCGTGCGCCCTCGCGGTCCTGCAGCAGCCGGTTGCCCACGGCGTGCACCAGGTGGGTCTTGCCCAGGCCGACGCCGCCGTAGATGAACAGCGGGTTGTACATGTGGCCGGGCGAGCCCGCCACGTGCATCGCCGCCGAGCGCGCCATGCGGTTGGCCGTGCCCTCGACCAGGGTCTCGAAGGTCAGGGCCGGATTGAGCCGGCTGCGAAAACCCCCGGCGCCCGCCTCGTCGGCCGCAAGCGGCGGGGGCGCCGCCTCGGCCGGCGCTGCGGGCTCGCGCACCTGGGGCCGAACGTACGTGCGCACGACGGCCTCGCGCTGAGCGAGTGCTAACTCCAGCGTGACCGGCTGGCCGTAGAGCTCCTCCAGCAGCGCGGCGATGCGCCCCGCATACTGGGCGCGGATCCAGTCGAGCTTGAAGCGGTTGGCCACCAGCAGCGTGACCTTGGAGAAATCCGGGGCGACCTGGGCGGCAAGCGGCTTGATCCAGGTGTTGAACTGCTGCTCGGGCAGCTCCTGGGCGAGCTGCTCGGCGCAGGCCTGCCACAGGCCGAGCCCGGCGCTGGCGTCGTCGAAGGGATCGGGGGAGGACAGGGGTTCCTCGGACATTGACGTGGTTCTAGTTGTGGATAGGAGGAACGCGCGGGACCGGCAATTCTAGCTTGTCAAAAGGTTATCCACAAACCCGGACGCCCTCCCGTGCAGGGTGTGCGCCGCGTGGGGGCATTGCCAGCGCGGCGCCAGCCTGCAATAATTGCCGGTTTCCCTGGAATGTGTTCAGGGCAGCCATTTCTTGGCCGCTTGGCAGCTCGTGCAGCAGCCGGCCGCCGAACCCTTCACGGAAAGCGAGAACCACCATGAAACGCACCTACCAGCCCTCCAAGACGCGCCGCGCCCGCACGCACGGCTTTCTCGTGCGCATGAAGACGCGCGGCGGCCGCGCCGTCATCGCCGCGCGCCGCGCCAAGGGCCGCAAGCGCCTGGCCGTCTGAGGCTTCGGGCCTTGCACGCCGGTTGCCCAGGCCAGGCCGTGCCGGCGGCGCCTGTGGCAGGGACGTGATGCACTGGCTCAGGACCCGGCCGCAGTTCCAGGCGGTGCTGGCAGGCGGCACCACGGTCGCGCGCACGCCGCATTTCGCGCTGCACCGGCTGCGCCCGCT
>NZ_ALEE01000718.1 GCF_000282995.1 Melaminivora alkalimesophila | reverse complement strand
TGCGCCCGCTGCCGCCGGGTGCGGCCGCGCCGTCGGCGCCTTCCGCCGCCGCCTCCCAGGGCCGCGTCACCCCGGCGCGGGCCCTGTTTGCCGTTCCCGCGGGCGCGCCTGCGGGGCCCTGGCTGGGCGCCATGGTGCCCAAGCGCTGGGCGCGCCGTGCGGTCACGCGCAGCGCCGTCAAGCGGCAGATCCGCGCCGTCGCGCACGAGCGCAGCGCCGGCCTGCCCGCCGATGCCGCGCACGTGGTGCGCCTGCGCGCGGCCTTCGATCCCCGCCACTTCGTGAGCGCCAGCTCGGACGAGCTCAAGCGCGCCGTGCGCGCCGAGCTCGAGCAGCTGTTCGCGCGCGCATCCCGCGCCGCTGCGGAGCCGCGCCCATGATGCGCCGGCTGCTCATGGCGCTGGTGCGCGCCTACCGGCTGCTGCTCAGTCCCTGGCTGGGCGCTTCCTGCCGCTTCGAGCCCACCTGCTCGCTCTACGCGCTGGGCGCGCTGGAGCGCCACGGCGCCGCCGCCGGCAGCTACCTGACGCTGCGCCGCCTGGCGCGCTGCCACCCCTGGTGCGCCGGTGGACACGACCCGGTGCCCGAGGCGCCGCCGCGCGGCTTCGGGCTGTTCTCGCGACGCACCGCCCGCGCCCCCGCTTCCTCCCCTCTGGACAAGAGCTCTTCATGAACGACATCCGCCGCACCATCCTGTGGGTGATCTTTGGCTTTTCCATGGTGCTGCTGTGGGACAAGTGGCAGATCCACAACGGCAACAAGGCCACCTTCTTCCCCTCGCCCCCGGCGCAGTCCCAGTCGCAGCCGGCCGCCGCCGCGCCGGCCGCTTCCGGCACTTCCGGCGCCTCCGAACTGCCGGTGGCCACGGCCTCCACCACGGCCCAGCCGCCCACCGACGCGCCGGCCGCGGACGCGGCCC
>NZ_ALEE01000717.1 GCF_000282995.1 Melaminivora alkalimesophila | reverse complement strand
GCGGCCCCGGCCGCCGCGCCGCGCGAGCGCGTCGAGGTCAGCACCGACGTGCTGCGCCTGGCCTTCGACAGCGAAGGCGGGTCGCTGGTGCACGGCGAATTGCTGCAGCACCCGGAGATGCGCGACAAGAGCCAGCCCTTCGTGCTGCTCGACGAGAGCGCGCGGCGTGTGTACGTGGCGCAGACCGGCCTGATCGGCGGCAGCTTCCCGACGCACAAGACACCCATGGCCGTGGCCCCGGGCCCGCGCACGCTGCAGGACGGCCAGGACACGCTGGAGGTGCGCTTCGAGTCGCCCGACCTCGGGGGCGTGAAGCTGGTCAAGACCTGGACGCTCAGGCGCGGCGCCTACGACATCGGCGTGCGCCACGAAGTGGTCAACACCGGCACCGCCCCGGTCGCGCCGCAGCTGTACCTGCAGCTGGTGCGCGACGGCAACAAGCCCGAGGGCGAGGCCACGACCTTCTATTCCACCTTCACCGGGCCGGCCGTCTACACGGAAGCCAAGAAGTACCAGAAGGTGGACTTCAAGGACATCGAGAACGGCAAGGCCGACATCGAGAAGACCTCGGCCGATGGCTACGTCGCCATGGTGCAGCACTATTTCGCCACCGCCTGGCTGCTGGCAGAAGGGGTGCAGCGCGAACTGTTCGTGCGCAAGGTGGACACCAACCTGTATGCCGTGGGCATGATCACCCCCCTGGGCGAGATCGCGCCGGGCCAGGCCAAGGGAGTCGACGCGCGCCTGTTCGCCGGCCCGCAGGTCGAGACCCTGCTGGAGCAGCTCGCGCCCGGGCTGGAGCTGGTCAAGGACTACGGCTGGCTCACCATCC
>NZ_ALEE01000716.1 GCF_000282995.1 Melaminivora alkalimesophila | reverse complement strand
CGCCGGCTCGCTGGTCGGTGCCGGCCTGCTGGGCTGGGTGGCCAAGCTGCACAAGGTGCTGGGCAACTGGGGCTGGTCGATCGTCGCGCTGGTGGTGCTGCTGAAGATCGCTTTTTACTGGCTGAACGCCAAGGCCTACTCCAGCATGGCGAAGATGAAGGCCATCAACCCGCGCATCCAGGAAATGCGCGAGCGCCTCAAGGACAAGCCGCAGCAGATGCAGATGGAGATGATGCGCATCTACCGCGAGGAGAAGGTCAACCCCATGGGCGGCTGCCTGCCGATCATGGTGCAGATCCCGGTGTTCATCGCGCTGTACTGGGTGCTGCTGTCGAGCGTGGAGATGCGCAACGCGCCGTGGATCGGCTGGATCCACGACCTGTCCTCGCCCGACCCGTATTTCATCCTGCCGATCCTGATGGCGCTGTCGTCGCTGCTGCAGACGGCGCTCAACCCGGCGCCGCCGGACCCGATGCAGGCCAAGCTGATGTGGGTCATGCCGCTGGTCTTCAGCATCATGTTCTTCTTCTTCCCGGCCGGGCTGGTGCTGTACTGGCTGACGAACAACCTGCTGTCCATCGCGCAGCAGTGGATCATCAACCGCCGCATGGGCGTGCCGCCGCAGTTCAACCTGCCCAAGTTCCGCTGACCGGCAGGCGCGGGCGTTAGCGCCCGCCGCCCGCACCGCATGACCACG
>NZ_ALEE01000715.1 GCF_000282995.1 Melaminivora alkalimesophila | reverse complement strand
GACTTGCCCGAGCCGGAGACGCCGGTCACCGTGACCAGGCGCTGCGCGGTTTTGGTTAGGATGGCGCCATCTCATCCGCACAACACACAAGGAGACACACGCGATGATGCAGAGCAAGAAGTTGCGCCTCGGCGTGCTGGCCGCCGCGGCCGCCCTCGCCTTCGGTGCCAACGCCGCCACCCTGCGCTGGGCCGGCGCCAACGACATCCTGACGGTGGACCCGCACGCGCAGAACCACCAGACCACGCACGCCTTCCTGCAGCAGGTCTACGAGAGCCTGGTGCGCTACGACGAGAACTTCCAGGTCGAGCCGGCGCTGGCCACCAAGTGGGAGCAGATCAGCCCCACCCAGGTGCGCTTCACGTTGCGGCGCGGCGTGAAGTTCCACGACGGCTCGCCCTTCACGGCCGACGACGTGGTGTTCTCCATCACCCGCGCCATGACGCCGCCGTCCAACATGATGAGCGCCGTGCAGGGCGTCAAGGAGGCCAAGAAGGTCGACGACCACACGGTGGACCTGATCCTCAAGGGCCCGAACCCCATCTTGCTGCGCGAGCTGACCGAGGCGCGCATCATGAACAAGGCCTGGGCCGAGAAGCACAACTCGGTGAAGTCCCAGGACTACGGCGGCAAGGAAGAGAACTACGCCTCGCGCAACGCCAACGGCACCGGCCCCTTCAAGCTGGTCGGCTGGCAGCCGGACGTGAAGGTGACGCTCAAGAAGAACGACGACTGGTGGGACAAGCCGCGCGGCAACATCGACGAGGTGGTGTTCACGCCCATCAAGTCGGCCGCCACGCGCACCGCGGCGCTGGTCTCCGGCCAGGTGGACTTCGTGCCCGACCCGCCGCCGCAGGACCTGGCGCGCATGAAGAACACGCCTGACCTGCAGCTGATCGAGGGCGCCGAGAACCGCACCATCTACCTGGGCCTGGACCAGTTCCGCGACGAGCTGCCGGGCGCCGGCACGCCGGGCAAGAACCCGCTCAAGGACAAGCGCGTGCGCCAGGCGCTCTACCAGGCGATCGACTCCGCCGGCCTGCACAAGAACACCATGCGCGGCCTGTCGGTGCCTGCGGGCGTGATGGTCGCGCCCTCGGTGCACGGCTGGACCAAGGAGCTCGACGAGCGCGCCTCCAAGTACGACGTCGAGGCGGCCAAGAAGCTGCTGGCCGACGCGGGCTACCCGAACGGCTTCTCGCTGAAGCTCGAATGCCCGAACGACCGCTACGTGAACGACGAGGCGATCTGCCAGGCCGTCACCGCCATGTGGACGCGCATTGGTGTCAAGACGCAACTGGCGGCCGCGCCGATGGCGCAGTTCGTCACGCGCGTGATGAACAACGACGTGAACGCCTTCCTGTTCGGCTGGGGCGTGGCGACCTTCGATGCGCTCTACACGCTGGATTCGCTCATGTCCACCAAGGAGGGCAAGACGGCCGCCGGCGTCTACAACGGCGGGCGCTTCTCCGACGCCAAGCTCGACGGCATGATCCAGCAGATCAAGGTGGAGATGGACCAGGCCAAGCGCGACCAGCTGGTGCACGATGCGCTCAAGCTGGTCAAGGATGAGTACTACTATCTCCCGCTGCACCACCAGATCCGCCCCTGGGCGATGCGCAAGAACGTCGAGACGGTGCACCGCGCGGACGACCGCCCGATGCCCATCTGGACCACCATCAAGTAAGCCCGGCCCGCGCGGCGGCCCGACGGCCCGCGTCCGCTCCAGGGCGGCGCGGGCTTTTTGCCGTCTGCGCAGCGCCAGCCCATCCGCGCCGCGCGGCTCGCACCCGGATGCAATTGCACACCGCTGCTGACACGGCCGGCATGGCCCCGGCACACGCCCCGGCCTAAGCTCGGGCGAGCGGGTGGTGAACCCCGTGCAATCGCTGCGCGCTGCAGTGCGCGCAGCCCTTCCAGGAGGTCCAGTCCATGCAGGTGCGGGCGTTTTCCATGGCGGTGGTGCGGCGGCGTCCCTGGTGGCAAGGGGCGGCCGTGTGGCTTGCAGCCGCGGGGTTCGTTCTCGCCGCCCCGCTGGCGCGCGCCCAGATGTATTTCGATGTCGCGGGCGGGCCGATCACGGCGGTGCCCAACATGGTCGGCCCGGCCATCGTGGGCGCGTCCATGGGCAACTACATCGACCGCGCCGAGCGGGGCAAGGAGCGATCGGCGGGCCGGACGGCCGCACCCCCGGCAAGGGTGGGGCCGCGGCGCCCGCGCTGCGCATCGGCAGCGATGCGGCGGTCTCCCGCCAGGCGAAGCAGCAGTTTCGCGCGCAGCTGCTGCGCAACAACCCCGGCCAGGCCGCCCGCATCGACCAGGCGCTGGCGAGGGACTG
>NZ_ALEE01000714.1 GCF_000282995.1 Melaminivora alkalimesophila | reverse complement strand
GAGGGACTGGCTGGCGGGCTACCGCCGTGAGGTGGCGCGCCCCAATGGGCTGGACGTCGCCAACCTGGCGGATGCGATGACGGCCTACGTCCTCTCGTCGTGGGTGCTGGTGCAGGGCACCCGCATCGATTCGCCGCAGAGCATCCGCGCCGTGCGCGACCGCATGCGCGTGCGCCTGGCGCAGCAGCCGCAGCTCGCCCGCATGGGCGCGGCCGAGCGGCAGCGCCTGGGCGAGGCATTGATCTACCACACGGTGCTGAACCTGGCCAACAGCGCCCACTTCGCCCGCAGCGCGCTGCAGGCGCTGGGCAGCCCGGACGCCGCCACACGCCAGCGCGCCATCGCACAGGTCCAGGAGGCGCCACAGCGCTACGCGCCGCCGGTGCTGTATGCGCTGTCGCACGTGCTGATGCAGCAGGGCCGCAACGACCAGGCGATGTTCTGGTTCTATGCCGGCCAATTGCGCGGGCGCTACGATGCCAACCGCTGCGCCGACGTCTCGGCGCGCCAGGCCATCGCCGTGCTCAACCAGCGCTACGGCGGGCCGATCAACCAGTACGCTTTCCGCCACCTGCCGCAACTGGAGAAGACCGTGCAGGAGGTCCTGGCCTGGGATCGGCGCACCCCGCACGACTACGACCACCGCTGGATCAACCTGCACGGCATGGGTGCCTTCGGTGCCTCTGGTGGCGGGGAAGGGCCTGCGGCGCTGAGCCTGCCCGAGGCGCAGTGGCCGGCCATCGCCGAGCAGACCCGCGTGGATTACCTGAAGGGCTTTCAGGAGGCCATGGCGCGCATGGGCCGGCGGCCGGACCAGCGCTGAGGCGCGGCGCCGTGCCCGGCCGGGGGCGGGCGCGCGGGCGCGCGCCGCGGTATCCTCCAGGCCGCCGCTGCCTCCCCCCGCCCCATGCTGTCTGGACACCACGACCCCATCGCCGCCATCGCCACCGCGCCCGGGCGCGGGGCCGTGGGCATCGTGCGCGTGTCCGGCCGCGGACTCGCGCCCTTCGTCCAGGCGCTGCTCGGGCGCGCGCTCGTGCCGCGCCACGCGCACTACCTGCCGTTTCCCGGCGCCGACGGCCAGCCCATCGACCAGGGCCTGGCGCTGTACTTTCCCGCGCCGCACAGCTACACCGGCGAGGACGTGCTGGAGCTGCAGGCGCATGGCGGGCCGGTGGTGCTGGAGTTGCTGCTGGCGCGCTGCCTGCAGGTGGCCGCGGAGGGCAGCCTGGCGCGGCTGCGCCTGGCCGAGCCGGGCGAGTTCACGCAGCGCGCGTTCCTGAACGACAAGCTGGACCTGGCGCAGGCCGAGGCGATTGCCGACCTGATCGACGCCAGCACCGAAGCCGCCGCGCGCAGCGCCAGCCGTTCGCTGGCCGGCGCCTTCTCGCGCGAGATCCACGCGCTGCGCGACGCGCTGGTGCACCTGCGCATGCTGGTGGAGGCGACGCTCGACTTTCCCGAGGAGGAGATCGACTTCCTGCGCCAGGCGGACGCGGCCGGGCAGCTGGCACGCCTGCAGGAGCTGCTCGAAGGCGTGCTCGGGCGCGCGCGCCAGGGCGCGCTGCTGCGCGAGGGCATCAAGGTGGTGATCGCCGGCCAGCCCAATGCCGGCAAGAGCTCGCTGCTGAACGCGCTGGCAGGCGCGGAGCTGGCCATCGTCACGCCGATCCCCGGCACCACGCGCGACAAGGTGCAGCAGACCATCCAGATCGAGGGCGTGCCGCTGCACGTGATCGACACCGCCGGTCTGCGCGAGGCCGGCGACGAGGTCGAGCGCATCGGCATCGAGCGCGCCTGGCAGGAGATCGCCGCGGCGGACGCGGTGCTTTTCCTGCACGATCTCACGCGCCTGCACGAGCCCGAGCACGGCGCGGCGGACGACGCGATCGCCGCCACCCTGGCGCAGCGGCTGCCGGCCGGCGTGCCGGTGATCGACGTGTGGAACAAGAGCGATGCCGCAGCGCCGCCGGAAGGGCCCGACGCGCCAGCCGCCGGCCTGC
>NZ_ALEE01000713.1 GCF_000282995.1 Melaminivora alkalimesophila | reverse complement strand
GCCGCCGGCCTGCGGCTGTCGGCGCGCACCGGCGAGGGCCTGGATGCGCTGCGCCGCAGGCTGCTGCAGGTCGCCGGCTGGCAGAGCGCGCCCGAGGGCGTGTACATCGCGCGCGCACGCCACCTGCAGGCGCTGCGCGAGGTGGACGGCCACCTCATGGAGGCGGCGGCGCAGCTGCACGGCGCGCAGCCAGCGCTGGACCTGCTGGCCGAGGAGCTGCGGCTGGCGCAAAATGCCCTCAATCGCATCACCGGCGAGTTCGGCGCGGACGACCTGCTGGGGGTGATCTTCTCGCGCTTTTGCATCGGAAAATGAACGTGAACGCTTGCCACCGTCCCAAGGCGCACCCTGGCCTTCCCCGCTTGCGCGTGGCTGCCGGCCGCGCTACTTTCTGTCCGCCATGATCGACATGCCGCCTCCTTCCTCCCTCCCCAAGGCCGACCTGCGCGGCCTGATCGCCGCCATCGCCGCGGCCACTTCCGAGGACAGCCTGGGCAATGTCTTCCAGGCGCAGCAATGGGAGCTGGTGGCGCCTTACCTGCAGCCCATGCAGCTGGTCTCCGGCCAGGTGCTGTTCGCGCAGGGAGCGAGCGATCGCACGCTCTATTTCGTCGAGAGCGGCAGCCTGAGCGTGCATTACGAGGACGAGAAGGAGCGGCTGCGGCTGGCCATCGTGGGCCCGGGCTCCCTGGTCGGCGAAGGGGCCTTCTTCTCGCACCGCCCGCGCAGCGCCACGGTGCAAGCGGGCAGCGACGCGCGGCTGTGGGCCTTGCCGGCGCTGCGCTATGCGGAGCTGTGCAACCGCCAGCCGGCACTGGCGCTGCAGCTGGCCATGGCCGCCGGCGCGGTGCTGGCCAAGCGGCTGG
>NZ_ALEE01000712.1 GCF_000282995.1 Melaminivora alkalimesophila | reverse complement strand
CTGGCGAACCGCCGCCGGCGCATCGCCGCCACCTGAGGGTCGGCCAGCGGCCTGGCCTGCGGGGAGTCCGTGGGCCGCTGTCGGATACTGGGCGCTGCCCGGGCTCTGGCATCTACACTGGTGCCTTTCCCAAGAAAATCGAATCCTGACGCACCGATGTCGTTGTTCAGCTGGCTTTTCCCCCGCTCCAGGCGCAGCCCGGCAGCCTCGCCGCGCGGCGCTGCCGCGGGTCCGCTGCCGCGGGGAGGACAGCCGGCCGGGTCCGCTGCCGCCCCGGTCGCCCCGGCTGCGCCGGCGGCCGAGCCCGCGGAGGGCCTGCGCAAGAACGAGCGTGTGCAGCGGCGCGAGCAGCTCTACACGGTGGTGCGCGACGTGATGGTGCGCGCGGGCGTGCTGTCGGCAGGCTACAAGTTCAAGGTGCTGTCGCTGGACCAGCGCGGCGCCCAGTTCCTGATCATGGTCGACATGGCGCCCGAATACGGCGGCGACACGCAGCGCGCCTCGGAGATCGAGGCCCTCATCAAGCAGACCGCCCAGACGCGCTGCGACATCCTGGTGACGGCCGTCTATTGGCGCATGAACGAGCAGCTCGGGGCGCAGCTGCCGGCCCGGGGCGCGTCCGGCACCGGCGCGGCGGTGCGCCCG
>NZ_ALEE01000711.1 GCF_000282995.1 Melaminivora alkalimesophila | reverse complement strand
GGCGGTGCGCCCGCCTGCGGTGCGCCCGCCACCGATGCTGTCCTCGCGTCCGGCCCCGCTGATGCCGCCCGCGGCGGCCCCGTCGCCGCCCATCCCCACTCCTCGCTTCGACCCGATCGAGCCGGACGAGGTGGAGGCCTTCAAGCAGGCGCTGGCCCATGCGGCAGCGCTGCGTCCGGCGGCGACCGCCTCGGCGCCCGCCCCCCTGCAGGGCGCGACGCCCCGGCGCAGCGGCCCGTTGTTGCCTCCAAACCCTGCCGACTTCGAGGACACGCTGATGCCTTCCGCACCCGAGGGCGGGCGCAGCGCCGACCTGAGCAATACCCAGTACGGCGACCTGCGCTGAAGCGGCGCAGCAGCGCGGGTGCTCGCCGGTGGGCGGGGTTCAGTGCCCGCCGAAGTCGACCAGCGTGTAGAGCGGCAGCCCGCCCGCGCGCAGGCGCGCCGAGCCGCCCAGCTCCGGCAGGTCGACGATGGCCGCGCCCTCCATGACGGTGGCGCCGAGCTTTTCCAGCAATTTCTTGCCAGCCATCATGGTCCCGCCCGTGGCGATCAGGTCGTCCACCAGCAGCACGCGGTCGCCCGGGCGCACGGCGTCCGAATGCAGCTCCACCGTGGCGCTGCCGTATTCCAGCTCGTAGGTCTCCTCCACCGTCGTGAAGGGCAGCTTGCCCTTCTTGCGGATCGGCACGAAGCCGACGTTCAGCTCGTAGGCCACCACGGCGCCGATGATGAAGCCGCGCGCATCCAGCCCCGCGACCACGTCCGGGCGCAGCGCGCGCTCCATGTAGCGGTGCACGAAGGCGTCGATCAGCACGCGAAAGACCTTCGGGTCCTGCAGGAGCGGCGTGATGTCGCGAAACTGCACGCCCGGCGCCGGCCAGTCGGGGACGGTGCGGATGTGCTGGCGCAGGTAGTCGTTGACGCTCAGGTCGTGCATGGCGGTGTGGCAGGCAAGAAGGGCAAAAAGGGAGCGGCCAGCGCGCGAGTGTACCCACCCGTGCGGCGCCGGCCCGCGCCCGCCGATAGAATTTGCCCATGTCCTTCGCCGTGCCCGAACGCCGCCCCGCCCCGGATGCCGGGCAGATCCTTGCGCTTGCGCGCGAGACCCTTGCCATCGAGGCGCAGGCGCTGCAGGGCCTGGCCGCGCGCCTGGGCCAGCCCTTCGTCGATGCCGTGCAGCGCATGCTCGCCACGCGCGGGCGCATCATCGTCATGGGCATGGGCAAGAGCGGGCACGTGGGGCGCAAGATCGCCGCCACGCTCGCCTCCACCGGCAGCCCGGCCTTCTTCGTCCACCCGGCCGAGGCGAGCCACGGCGACCTCGGCATGGTCGCGCCCGGCGACCTGGTGCTGGCGCTGTCCAACAGCGGCGAGAGCAGCGAGCTGAACGTGCTGCTGCCGGTGCTCAAGCGCCAGGGCGTGCCGCTGGTGGCCCTCACCGGCAAGCCGCGGTCCACCCTCGCGCGCCATGCCGACGTGGTGCTCGACTGCAGCGTGGCGCGCGAGGCCTGCCCCTTGAACCTCGCGCCCACCGCCAGCACCACGGCGCAGCTGGCGATGGGCGACGCGCTGGCGGTGGCGCTGCTCGATGCGCGCGGCTTTCGGGCCGAGGATTTCGCGCGCTCGCACCCCGGCGGCGCGCTCGGGCGGCGCCTGCTCACGCTGGTGCGCGACGTCATGCGCGCCGGCGAGGACGTGCCGCGCGTGGGGCTGCAGGCCGGCTTCGGCGAGCTGATGCGCGAGATGAGTGCCAAGGGCGTGGGCGCCACGGCGGTGGTGGATGCGGACGGCCGCCCGGTGGGCATCTTCACCGACGGCGACCTGCGCCGGCGCATCGAGGCCGGGGTGGACCTGCGCGGCCTGTGCGCGCAGGAGCTGATGACCGCCGGCCCGCGCACCATCGCCGCCGACGCGCTGGCGGCCGACGCCGCGCAGGCCATGGAGCGCCACGCCATCACCAGCGTGCTGGTCACACAGGAAGATGGCACGCTCGCGGGCATCGTCCACATCGGCGACCTGATGCGCGCCAAGGTGATCTGATGGCCGTGCCGCCCGCAGCCCCCCTGGCCCTGGCGCCGCTGGTGCCCGCCGTGGGCTTCGCGCCCGAGCTGCTGCTGCGCGCGCAGGATGTGCGCGTCGCCTTCTTCGACGTGGATGGGGTGCTGACCGACGGCAGCCTGTATTTTTCCGCGGAAGGCGAGACGCTCAAGCGCTTCCACACCCTGGACGGTCATGGGCTGAAGCTGCTGCAGCGCGCCGGCATCACGCCGGCCGTGGTCACCGGGCGCGACGCGCCGGCGCTGCGCCTGCGGCTGGCGGCGCTGGGGGTGGTGCACGCGCGCTTCGGCACCGAGGACAAGCGGCCGGCGGCCGAGGAGATCCTGGCGGAGCTGGGCCTGGGGTGGCACCAGGCGGCGGCCATGGGCGACGACTGGCCAGACCTGCCCCTG
>NZ_ALEE01000710.1 GCF_000282995.1 Melaminivora alkalimesophila | reverse complement strand
CGACCGCCGCCGCGGTGCCTGCCGCTGCCCCTGCAGCCGAGGCGGCAGCTCCCGCGCCGGCGGAGCCCGCGGGACACGTCGTGAAGTCCCCGATGGTGGGCACCTTCTACCGTGCCTCCAGCCCCGGCGCCAAGCCTTTCGTCGAGGTCGGCAGCCAGGTCAAGGAAGGCGAGACGCTGTGCATCGTCGAGGCCATGAAGATCCTCAACGAAATCGAGGCCGACAAGGCCGGCACCGTCACGCGCATCCTGGGCGAGAACGGCCAGGCGGTGGAATACGGTCAGCCGCTGTTCGTCATCGAGTGATCGGCCTGTTCGTGCCGAGTCCATGCGCAGCGCCGCCCACCGGCGCGAGGCTGTTGCCTATGTTTGAAAAGATCCTGGTCGCCAATCGCGGCGTTCCTGCCGCAGGCAGGGCGAAGCAAATCGCCCTGGCGCGCGCCAGGGCGCTGGCGATGAGCCGCGGGGGAGCTTATGTTTAAGAAGATCCTGGTCGCCAATCGCGGCGAAATCGCCCTGCGCATCCAGCGCGCCTGCCGCGAGCTGGGCATCAAGGCCGTCATGGTCTATTCCGAGGCCGACCGCGACGCCAAGTACGTCAAGCTGGCCGAGGAGGCCGTGTGCATCGGCCCCGCGCCCTCGCCGCAGTCCTACCTGAACATGCCGGCCATCATCTCGGCCGCCGAGGTGACGGACGCCGAGGCCATCCATCCCGGCTACGGCTTCCTGGCCGAGAACGCCGACTTCGCCGAGCGCGTGGAAAAGAGCGGCTTCCAGTTCATCGGCCCGACGCCCGAATCCATCCGCCTGATGGGTGACAAGGTCTCGGCCAAGCAGGCCATGATCCGCGCCGGCGTGCCCTGCGTGCCGGGCTCGGATGGCGAACTGCCGGACGACCCGGTGCAGATCCGCCGCATCGCGCGCGGCATCGGCTACCCGGTGATCGTCAAGGCGGCAGGCGGCGGCGGCGGGCGCGGCATGCGCGTGGTGCACACCGAGGCGGCGCTGGTCAACGCCGTGCAGATGACCAAGGCCGAGGCCACGGCCGCCTTCGGCAACCCGGCCGTGTACATGGAGAAATTCCTCCAGAACCCGCGCCACATCGAGATCCAGGTGCTGGCCGACAAGCACAAGAACGCCGTCTACCTGGGCGAGCGCGACTGTTCCATGCAGCGGCGCCACCAGAAGGTGATCGAGGAAGGCCCGGCGCCCGGCATCCCGCGCAAGCTGATCGAGCGCATCGGCGAGCGTTGTGTGTCGGCCTGCAAGAAGATCGGCTACCGCGGCGCCGGCACCTTCGAGTTCCTGTACGAGAACGGCGAGTTCTATTTCATCGAGATGAACACCCGCGTGCAGGTCGAGCACCCGGTGACGGAGTGGATCACGGGCGTGGACATCGTGCGCACGCAGATCATGGTCGCGGCGGGCGAGAAGCTGCCCTTCACCCAGCGCCAGATCCAGATCCGCGGCCACGCCATCGAGTGCCGCATCAACGCCGAGGACCCGTTCCGCAACTTCCTGCCTTCCACCGGCCGGCTGGTGCGCTTCGCGCCGCCCGAGCAGAACCTGTTCCAGGGCGAGACCGGCGGGCGCTATGGCGTGCGCGTGGACACCGGCGTGTACGAGGGCGGCGAGATCCCGATGTTCTATGACTCGATGATCGCCAAGCTCATTGTGCATGGCCAGGATCGCGAGGATGCCGTCCTGCGCATGCGTGCGGCACTCAACGGCTTCGTGATCCGCGGCATCAGCAGCAACATCCCCTTCCAGGCGGCGCTGCTGGCGCATCCGAAGTTCGTCTCGGGCGACTTCAACACCGGCTTCATCGCCGAGCACTACCCGCATGGCTTCGCTGCCGAGGACGTGCAGCACGAGGATCCGCAGTTCCTCGTTGCGCTGGCAGCCTACATGCACCGCCGCTACCGCGCCCGCGCCAGTGGGATCAGCGGACAGCTGGCGGGCCACGGCGTGCAGGTGGGCGAGGAGTTCGTGGTCGTCACGCTGGGGCAGGGCGGCGAGAACCACTACCACGACGTGACGGTGACCGACTTCGAGAGCGACTCAGGCGCAAGCACAGTGCAGGTGGGCGGCAAGAGCTACCGCATCACGAGCAGCGCCCACCTGGGAAGCATCTGCGTGCAGGGTGCCTGCAACGGCCAGGGCTTCACGGCCCAGATCGAGCGTGGCACGCCGAAGAACCCGCTGGTGCTGCGCATTTCGCACAACGGCGCGCAGATCGACGCCATCGTGCTGACGCCGCGCCGCGCCGAACTGTTCAAGCTGATGCCCTACAAGGCGCCGCCGGACCTGTCGAAGTTTCTGCTCTCGCCCATGCCGGGCCTGCTGGTGGACGTGGCGGTCGAGCCTGGCCAGAGGGTGCAGGCAGGCGAGCGCCTGGCCGTCATCGAGGCGATGAAGATGGAGAACGTCCTTTTTGCCACGCAGGACGGCGTGGTCAGCAAGGTGGTGGCGGGCAAGGGCGCCTCGCTGGCCGTCGACCAGGTGATCCTGGAGTTCGAATGAGCGGGCAGTCCCGGATTGCGCCCCGCCATTTTGCTACCCCTTCGCCACCGATACAGGAGCCCGCCATGAACGACACCCCTGCCACCGCCCGTCCGTTTCGGATCCTGGGCATCCAGCAAATCGCCATCGGCGGCACCGACAAGGCGCGCATGCGCCGGCTGTGGGTGGACATGCTGGGTCTGGAGCACACGGGCACTTTTGTGAGCGAGCGCGAGAACGTCGACGAGGACATCCTCTCTCTGGGGCGCGGGCCCCACGGGGTCGAGGTGGACCTCATGCAACCGCTCGACATCGACAAGAAACCGGCCGTGCACACCACGCCGCTCAACCACGTGGGCTTGTGGGTGGACGACCTGCCCAAGGCCGTGCAGTGGCTGACGGCGCAGGGCGTGCGCTTTGCACCCGGGGGCATCCGCAAGGGAGCCTCCGGCCACGACATTACTTTCCTGCACCCGCGTGCCAGCGAGGAGTTCCCCATCGCGGGCGAGGGGGTGCTGATCGAGCTGGTGCAGGCGCCTCCAGAGGTGATTGCGGCGCTCGGCTGAATTCCGTTCTGCTGTCCCCATCGACCCAGGCCGCGTGCCTGGGTTTTTTGTGGGTGCAAGGCCCCAACACGCCACCGAGATGCGACAGCGCGCGTGTTCGCACCTGAAATTGTTTGGTGAGTTGTAAGAAGATGGAAGCAAATGGGGGCAAATGAACGGCATTTGGCAGCATTTGAAGCAACCTGGGAGAGGCTTGCAATGTTGCGCGCAACATCGCCCAAAATCCGTCATCTTCTTTTAATTGTCGGCAAATATTGGGCAGATTGACGGCAATTGACGGCAAGTTTTTCTGCCGGGATTTTTTCTTCGAGAAGTTACGCACATCCCGCCCGGCCGCCCACAATCGCCCCGTGTCTGTTCTTGTGCGGCACTGCCCGCGTAGCGCCATGTCCCATTCCCTGTCCACCGCCCCCCTCTCCACTCCACCCCAGCCCATCCAATGGCATGCCGGCCGCCCGGCGCCGGTGCCTGCCGCCCGTGCCGTGCGCTGGAGCGTGGAGGACGTGCAGGCCCTGCTTGAACTGCCGTTCCTCGACCTGCTGTGGAAGGCCCAGGCGGTCCATCGCAGCCATTGGCCGGCCCACGAGATCGAGCTCGCCACCCTCCTGTCGGTCAAGACGGGCGGTTGCCCCGAGAACTGCGGCTACTGCCCGCAGTCGTCGGCCTTCGACACGGGCGTGCAGGCCGGCAAGCTCATGGACGTGCAGGAAGTCGAGGCCGCCGCGCGGGCCGCGCGCGAGGCCGGCGCCACGCGCTTTTGCATGGGCGCGGCCTGGCGTGCGCCCAAGGACCGGGACATCGAGAAGATGGCCGAACGCATCGCTGCCGTAAAGGCGCTGGGCCTGGAGACCTGCGCCACGCTGGGGATGCTGCAGCCTCATCAGGCGCGCGCCCTCAGGGATGCCGGGCTGGATTACTACAACCACAACCTCGACACCGCACCCGAGTACTACCAGGATGTGGTCAGCACGCGCCAGTACCAGGATCGACTGGATACCCTGCAGGCCGTGCGCGATGCGGGCGTGAAGGTCTGCTGTGGCGGCATCATCGGCATGGGCGAGGCGCCGGTGCACCGCGCCGGCCTGATCGCCCAGCTTGCCAACCTCGACCCTTATCCGGAGTCCGTGCCCATCAACAGCCTGGTGCGCGTGCCGGGCACGCCCATGGCCGATGCAGAGCCCGTGGATCCGCTGGATTTCGTGCGTGTCGTTGCCGTGGCGCGCATCACCATGCCGCGTGCCCGCGTGCGCCTCTCGGCAGGACGCCAGGAACTGGGCGATGCCGTCCAGGCCCTGTGCTTCCTGGCCGGGGCCAACTCCATCTTCCATGGCGACAAGCTGCTGGTGACCGGCAACCCGCAGGCGCAGGCCGACGCGGAACTCCTGGAGCGCCTGGGTCTGCAGCCGGTACGGGCGCAGGCAACCTGAACGCTGCAGCGGTCCGGCCGGCGCCCGCCCGGCGGGCTTCAGGCTTGCGGTGGTCGCTTGAGCGGGCAGGTGCTCACGCCCAGGATGCCATAGGCCGGACAGAAGCGAAACAGCCCGGTCACCAGCGGCACCACACCGATGTAGCCCCACCAGCCGATGGTGCCGGTCGCGGCAAGGGCGATGAGTGCCACGCCAACGATGATGCGCAGGATGCGGTCGATGCCGCCGACATTGAGTTTCATGAGGTCTCTCCTAGGATTGGGAACGAAAGAAGGCAAGCGTCCTAGCCGAAGTCCGGCAGGCGGGGCTGCCGGACCGGCTTGCCGGCCGCCACCCAGGCGTCGTAGCCGCCGGCGATCGAGCGCACCTTGCGATAGCCCATGTCCGGCTCTTCGTCATTTCGTGTGGAACCCAACAGTCACAATGACTCCTGGTCGTCGAGCCCGGTGGGCATGTGTGCAGGCCGCTGGCCGGCCTGTGCACATGTCCACGAGGCGTGTTTGATCAGGAGGATGAGTCCATGGGCATTGCCGTAGAAGCTCTATTCACCAGCGCGCTGGGCTTGCAGCCGCCGTGGGTCGTCGATGACGTCAGGCTCGACACGGCCAAGCGGCGTATCGACTTCGAGATCGGCTGCCACACCAGCAGGCTCGCCTGCCCGGCATGCGGTGCGGCCACGCAACCGGTGCACGACCGGCTGCGCCGATCCTGGCGGCACCTGGACTTCTTCCAGTTCGAGGCCTGGCTGCACTGCGACGTGCCGCGCGTGGCCTGCGGTGCCTGCGGCAAGACCACGCAGGTGGCCGTGCCCTGGGCGCGTCCGGGCTCGGGCTTCACCGCGGCGTTCGAAGCGCTGGCGCTGACCTTGTGCCTGGACCTGCCGGTGCGCCAGGCCGCCGAGTTGCTGCGCTGCAAGGACAAGCGGCTGTGGCGGCGCATCGAGTTCTACGTCGCGCAGGCGCGTGCGCTGGAAGACTTCGCCGGCGTGCGCACGGTGGGCATCGACGAGACCAGCCTGCGGCGCGGGCAGCACTACATCACCGTCGTGCACGACCTGGATCGCAAGCGGCTGCTGTTCGCCACCGAGGGGCGCGAGCACCGCACGGTGGTGGAGTTCGCCGAGGATCTGAGGGCCCATGGCGGCGATCCCGCCCAGGTGCGGCACGTGTGCATGGACATGAGCGCGGCCTACGCCAAGGGCGTGGCGCTGGCGCTGCCCGAGGCGCAGATCAGCTACGACCGCTTTCACGTCGTCTCGATGGCCATCGAGGCGATGGACCAGGTGCGCCGCGCGGAGATGGCCACCGACGCGCAGGCGGTGCGAGCCGCGCTGGGCACTGGCCAGCGTAAGACGCTCAGGCAGCTGCTGTGGGGCATGCGGCGCAACCCCAGCACCTGGAGCGCCCGCCAGCTCCAGGCGATGCACTGGCTGCAGCGCTCGACGCTCAAGAGCGCGCGGGCGTGGCGGCTGAAGATGGCGCTGCGCGAGGTGTACGCACGGGCCACAGCGCACAACAGCATCGAACAGGCCGCATCCGACCTCAGGGCCTGGCTGAGCTGGGCGCGG
>NZ_ALEE01000709.1 GCF_000282995.1 Melaminivora alkalimesophila | reverse complement strand
AGGCTCGAGCCGTTCAAGAAGCTGGCCGCCACGCTCAAGGAGCGGTTCGACGCGGTGGTGCGCGGCATGGTCGATCACCGCAGCAACGCCTTCGTCGAGGCGATGAACGGGCTGCTGCAGCAGGCCAAGCGCGCCGCGCGCGGCTTCAGGACGAGCCAGAACTTCATCGCCATCGCCTACCTGCGCATGTCCAAGCTCAAGCACCTGCCGGCCAGTCCGTTCGCGCCGGCGATGCCCCAGTGACAGTGTTGCTTTCCACACGAAACGACATGGAGCCCCATGTCCTGCATCGTGCGGGCTGCCAGTGCGGCGCGACCGCTGGTCTTGCAATACAGGACCACGTCCAGGTCGGGTGACTGGCAGGCCGGGTTGCTGCTGAGCTGGAACTCCAGCAGCCCGCGCGGCATGTTCACGGCGCCGGGCAGGTGGCCCTGGCGGTACTCGTCGGGCTCGCGCACGTCGATCAGCACGTCCGCCTGGCTGGCAGCCTGCTCGGCCTCGTCGATCGACACTTCCCGGATGCAGGCCTTGGCAGCAGCAACCAGTTCGAGTGCGGTTTTCATGGGAATCCTTTCATGGGAGAGGAGGACATTCAACAGCCGGGCCTGGCGCCCAGCTTGCGCAGTATGTTCTCCAGCATGCACCACTTGGTGAAGCCGCTTTGCAGCAGGTTGGCACCGACGAAGGCCGTGAAGGCCAGCCACCACTGGCTCATGAACAGCGGGCTGCCGGGAATGCCCAGTGCCAGCGACAGCAGGATGAAGGCGCCAGCCAGCAGGCGCACGATTTGCCAGGATGTCATGGAAACAGCTCCTTGAAAAATGGAAGAAAAGGGGCAGGGTGCGCGGATGCTTCGACCGGCCGGGCTCAGCGGGCCGGCCTGGTAGTGCAGGCGCCATCGGCGCAGGCCGGGCAGAACAGGGCCACCAGCGGCCAGGCGAACAGCGCAAACGCCGCACCCAGGCCCAGGGCCATGCCCAGCAGGTTGAGCCAGTCCACCCAGTAGCCCATGTTGTCGAACGAGGACTGGGTCAGGTGGGGCAGCGTGAAGAACAGCAGGCCGGCCACGAAGCTGGCCGGAAACAGGGCGCGGCGCAGCGCCAGCAGGCTCAGGCGCGAGCGCGCCAGCACCATCAGCGCCAGCCAGACCACGGCCAGCGCCAGCAGCACCGGCCCCAGGCCCAGGGCGATTTCGTAGAGAATGTTCAGCACCAGCCAGATTTCGTACATGACGTGTCTCCTTGGAAAGTCTCGACAAAGCATCGCGCGCGCATCAGACGCGGCCCTTGAGCACCGCCATGTAGGCGGGCTTGAGCATCCGGATCTTCATCAGCCAGGCGGCGTAGCTGTCCTGCAGCGGCTCGATCATGGGCAGCGAGGGCGTGAGCCGGCCCTCGTAGTCGAACTCGATCAGCCAGGCCGAGCCCTCGCGCAAGATCATGGGGCAGGAGGTGTAGCCGTCGAACACCTCGCCCGGCGTGCGCCCGGCGATGACCTCCACCAGGTGCCGGGCGACGATGGGCGCGCTCTTCTTGACGGTGGCCGCCGTCTTGCCGCGCGGCGTGCCGTTGGTGTCGCCCAGGCCGAAGACGTTCTTGTAGCGCCGGTGCTGCAGGGTGTTCTTGTCCACCTCCAGCCAGCCGCCGGCGGCCATGGGGCCGTCCTGCCAGGCCAGATCCGAGTTCTTCACCGCATCGACGGCGCGCATGGGCGGCACGACGTGGATGAAGTCGTAGGGCACTTCGCTGGTCTCGCCCTCGGGCTTGGCGAAGGTGGCGCGGCGTGCGCCGATGTCGATGGCCGTGAGCTTTTGCCCGTACTGCACGCCCACGCCCAGCGCCTGCCAGCGCTGGAGCACGCTGTCGTTGACCACCGGCACGCCAAAGACGTTGTGCAGCGCCGAATAGAAGGTGATGCTCGACTTATCCAGGGTGCCGGCCTGCGCCAGCCGGTCGCGCAGCATGAAGGTCATCTTCAGCGGCGCGCCGGCGCACTTGAGCGGCGTGGCCGGCAGCGTCATGACGGCCTGGCCGCCCTTTTGCCGAAAGCTGTCCATGGCGGCCCAGGTGGCGACAGCTGCCTCGGCGCTGGGATAGACGCTGGCCAGACCGTTGCTGCCGATGGCCTTGACATCCATGCCCTCGATCTGCGCCCAGTCCTGGTGCGTGCCGGTGGCCACGACCAGGTAGTCGTAGGTGATGCGCTGGCCGCTGGCGGTGACCACCGTGTTGGCCGCCGGGTCGAACTCGGCCACCATGTCCTGCACCCACTGCACGCCGGTGGGCTGCAGGGCGGCGTTGCTCTCGACGACCTTGTCCCCCGGCCACACGCCGGTGGCCACCAGGGTGAAGCCCGGCTGGTAGTGGTGCGCCTGCTTGGCGTCAACGATGGTGATGCGCGCGCCGTCGAGCAGGCCTTGCAGCCGGTGTGCCACGGCGATGCCGGCCAGGCCGCTGCCGGCGATGGCGATGTGCGCCTTGGTCGGCAGGCGGGCGGCATGGGCCGGCTGCGGCGTGGCCGCGAAGCCG
>NZ_ALEE01000708.1 GCF_000282995.1 Melaminivora alkalimesophila | reverse complement strand
GCGAAGCCGATGCCGGCGGCCACTCCTGCCCCCGCGGCAGCGCCCAGCCAACTGCGGCGGCTCAGGGGCAGGGCGGGACCTGATCGGGCGGCTCCCGCCGCTTCCGGACTGCTGCTTTGCGGATGTATGCGCATGGTCATCTCCTTGTTTCCTGGCCAGTGGCCGGTTGCGGGTTTGCGGGCGTGGGCGCTTGTGCGTGCAGCAGCTGGCTGGCGGCACGCAGCTGCTGCTCGTCCAGCTGGCCGGCCAGCAGCGCCAGGCGCAGCCCGTCCAGCAGCAGGGCGCTGCGTGCCTGGTTCAGGGCCAGTGCGGTGGCGGCGGCGTCGTTCTGGGCGTTGAGCAAGTCCAGCAGCGTGCGGTCGCCGGCCTCGCGCCCGGTGCGCGTGGCGTCCAGGCGGGATTGGCTGGCCTGGAGCGCGTGCTCCAGGGCCTGCACGCGCTGCGCCCCGGCGGACAGGCCCAGCCAGGCGGCGTGGGTCTGGCTGGCCACCTGCTGGCGCGTGCTGTCCAGCTGCGCCTGGGCCTGCTCGAGCTGGCGCAGGGTCTGCTCCTGCCGGGCCTCGCGCATTCCGCCGGTGTACAGCGGCACGGTGAGCAGCACGCCCACGCTGGCGCTGCGTGCGCTGCTGCGCGAGCGGCCAAAGTCGCCGCTGCCGTGCAGGCGCTCCTGCCCGGCCTGGGCGACCAGCTCGACGCTGGGTGCGGCGCGGGCGCTGTGCTTGTCGGCCTCGGCGTGCGCCAGCTCCTGCGCCAGTCGCTGCAGGCGGATGCCGGGGTTGCCGTCCTCGGCCTGCTGTTGCCAGTGCGCCAGGGGCAGGGCAGTGCTGGCCGTGGCCACTGCCGCAGCGGCGGCTGGCAGGTGCGGCTGCAGTGTCTCGGGCGGCAGCCCGGTGCTGTCGGCCAGCAGGCGCAGCTTGACCTGCAGCTCGACCTGTGCGGCCAGCTCCTGCGCCTGCAGTGCAGCCAGCCGGGCGCCGGCCTCGTGGGTGTCGGTGATGGGCGCGTCGCCGATGCGAAAGCGCTCCTGCGCTTCTTCGAGCGCGCGCTGCACGGCCTGCAGCTGCTGGCGGGTCAGCAGCAGCGCCTGTTGCGCCAGCGCGGCGTCCAGGTAGCGCTCGGCGGTGCGCAGCATGGCCTGCTGGTGCGCGGCCTGCCACTGCAGCTCGGCCATGTCGGCCTGCAGCTGTAGTTGCTGCTGCTGGGCGCGGCGCTGCGGGTGGTACAGCGGCTGGCTGGCCTGC
>NZ_ALEE01000707.1 GCF_000282995.1 Melaminivora alkalimesophila | reverse complement strand
CTGGCTGGCCTGCAGCGCCCAGCGCGTGGCCGTGCCGCCGTGGGTGGAGGTGGAAAAATCCACCCCGTCGTTCTGACCCATGCCGGGCGCAGCAAAGTGTGCGCCGCGCGTGTCGCTGTCATGGCTGGCAGCGCCGGCGCTGGCCGTCAGCTGCACGCCGGGACGCCACAGGGCGGCGGCCTGCTCGCGCAGTGGCTGCGCGCTGGCACGGGCGGCACGCGCCACGGCCAGCTCGCGGTCGTGCTGCTCGGCCCCTGCCCAGGCGGCCAGCAGGTCGGTTGCCAGGGCCGGGCGCGGCGCGGCCCCGGCAAGCAGCAGACCGGCAGCCAGGGCCAGGGCGCTCAAGGCCCTGGATGAGGGAGGCAAGGCAGGCATGGGCAGAGTCGTTCTCGTGTGGCAGGTGGACAGCGGAAAGGGCGCTGAGGATGAGCCGGGCAGCCAGCGCCTCAACCGGCCTTGGCGGCGGCGGCCTGGGCGGCGAACTCGTCGAAGGCGGCGCTGGCACGCGCGGCATACATCAGCGATGGCCCGCCGCCCATATAGACGGCCATGCCCAGGGCCTCGGTCAGCTCCTCGCGCGTGCAGCCGAGCTTGACCAGGGCCTGCGTGTGGTAGCCCAGGCAGGGGTCGCAGCGCACGGACACCGACAGGGCGATGGCGATCAGCTCCTTGGTCTTGGCATCCAGCGCGCCGTCCTTGGTGGCCGCCTGGGCCATGGCGGAGAAGCCGCGCAGCGTGTCGCCGATCTCGCCGCGCAGCTTGCCGATTTCGGCGCTGGTGTCCTTGATGATTTCCTGGTAGCTGGGGAACATGGTGTGACTCCTTGTCGTAGGGTGAGAAAACAAGCTATTGATTCAATAGCTGATAGCGCTTGATGGATAAGGGTTTCAGGCCGATTCGGCCATTTTTTTCTGCTCGGCTACGCGGCGACGATAGGCGGCGTAGTACAGCGTCGGGATGACCACCAGGGTCAGCAGCGTGGACACCAGGATGCCGAAGATCAGCGCGATCGCCAGGCCGTTGAAGATGGGGTCGTCCAGGATGAAGAAGGCGCCGATCATGGCCGCCAGGCCGGTGAGCACGATGGGCTGGGTGCGTGCCGCCACGGCGTGGACGACGGCCTGCGCCAGTGGCGTGCCGCCGGCCAGCTGCAGCCGTACGAAGTCCACCAGCAGGATGGAGTTGCGCACGATGATGCCGGCCAGGGCAATCATGCCGATCATGCTGGTGGCAGTGAACTGCGCGCCCAGCAGGGCGTGGCCGGGCATCACGCCGATCACGGTGAGCGGGATGGGTGCCATGATGATCAGCGGCGTCAGGTACGAGCCGAACTGCGCCACCACCAGCAGATAGATCAGGATCAGGCCGACGCCATAGGCCGCGCCCATGTCGCGGAAGGTCTCGTAGGTGATGCGCCACTCGCCGTCCCAGCGCAGGGAGTAGTCGCGCTGGGCGTCGTGCGGCATATCGACGAACAGCTCCTGCAGCGTGCCGCCGCCGGGCGTGGCGATGCCGGCCAGCGCGCCGCGCATGGCGAACATGCCGTAGAGCGGGCTGTCCACGCGCCCGGCCATGTCGCCCTGCACGAAGTCCACCGGCAGCAAGTCCTTGTGGTAGATGGGCTGCTCGCGCCGGGTGTTGCTCACGCTGACCAGCTCGCGCAGCGGCACCAGCCGGCCAGATGCGCCCGGCACGCCCAGCTGCAGCAGGGCATCCAGGCTGCCGTGGCTCTCGGGCGGCAGCTGCAGCCAGACGGGCACCGGGGCGCGGCTGGCGTCGCGCAGCCAGGTCGTGGCCTCGCCGGCCAGGCCGGCGCGCAGCGTGGCGACGATGTCCTGCTGCGCCACGCCGGCCAGCGCCGCCTTTTGCCGATCGACCAGCAGCAGGGTGCGCGGTGCCGGGGCGATGGAGGTGGAGTCCACATCGACCACGCCTTCGGTGGCGTCGAAGACCGCGCGCACGGCCTCGGCCACCTGGCGGCGTCCAGCGGCCTCGGGGCCGTAGATTTCCGCCACGATGGGGGCCAGCACCGGTGGGCCGGGCGGCACCTCGACGACCTTGACGTTGGCACCCCAGCGCCGTCCGATGTCCTGCAGGGCCGGGCGCACGCGCATGGCGATGGCGTGGCTTTGCTCCTTGCGCTGGTGCTTGTCCACCAGGTTGACCTGGATGTCGCCCAGTTCGCTGCTGGCGCGCAGCTCGTACTGGCGCACCAGGCCGTTGAAGTTGATGGGCGCGGCCGTGCCGGCGTAGGCCTGCCAGTCCTGCACCTCGGGCACGCTGGCCAGGTGCGTGCCCAGCTCGCGCAGCACGGCGGCGGTGTCCTCCAGCGGCGTGCCGGCGGGCATGTCCACGACGATCTGGAACTCCGACTTGTTGTCGAACGGCAGCATCTTCAGCTGCACCCAGCCCAGCACCGGCAGCAGCACCGACAGCCCGATCAGCGCGACCACGGCCAGCCACAGCAGCGCCCGGTTGCGCCCGCCGCGCCGCTCGTCCAGCAGCGGTGTGAAGACGCGGCTGAAAAACGGCTCCAGCCTGG
>NZ_ALEE01000706.1 GCF_000282995.1 Melaminivora alkalimesophila | reverse complement strand
GCTCCAACCTGGCCGTCAGGCCGGTGTGGCCGCTGCCGTCCTTGCCGGCGGCGTGCGCCTTCATCCAGTGCTGGGCCAGCCAGGGCGTGACGACGAAGGCAATGGCCAGCGACAGCAGCATCCCCATGCTGGCATTGATGGGGATGGGTGCCATGTACGGCCCCATCAGGCCGGAGACGAAGGCCATGGGCAGCAGCGCGGCAATCACCGTGAAGGTGGCCAGGATGGTCGGCCCGCCGACTTCATCGACGGCGCGCGGGATGATCTGCAGGAGCGGCAGGCCGGGTTCGAGACGCTGGTGGCGGTGGATGTTCTCGACCACGACGATGGCATCGTCCACCAGGATGCCGATGGAGAAGATCAGCGCGAACAGCGACACGCGGTTGAGCGTGAAGCCCCAGGCCCAGGAGGCGAACAGCGTGGCCGCCAGGGTCAGCACCACTGCCAGGCCGACGATGGCGGCCTCGCGCCGGCCCAGCGCCAGGAACACCAGCGCCACCACCGAGGCGGTGGCAAACAGCAGCTTCTGGATCAGCTTCTGCGCCTTGTCGTTGGCGGTTTCGCCGTAGTTGCGCGTCTGGCGCACCTGCACGTCATCGGGGATCAGCACGCCTTGCAGCTGCTCCATGCGCGCCGACAGGGCGTTGGCCACGTCGATGGCGTTCTCGCCCGGTTTCTTGGTCACCTGCAGCGTGATGGCGGGCCACTCCTGCACCTGGCCGCTCGCATCCCCCTCGCCGCGCTGGCCGAGCCAGACCAGGCGCTGCGCCGGCGGAGCGCCATCACGCACCTGCGCCACGTCCTGCAGGAAGATGGGCCGGCCGGCGCGCGTGGCCACGACCAGCTCGGCCACCTCGCGTGCCGAGGACAGGAAGGGGCCGGCCTGCAGCTCGACGCTCTGACCACCGGCCAGCAGCTCACCCACGGGCAGGCCGAAGTTGGCCGACTGCAGTGCGGCGCGCAACTCGCGCACCGACACGCCGGTGCTGGCCATGCGCGCAGCGTCCAGCTCGACCACCACGGCGCGGCCCGGCCCGCCGATGGCGCGCACCTCGCGCACGCCGGGCACGCGGGCCAGCTCGGCCTCGATGGTATGGGCCACGCGCTCCAGACCGAAGGCGTCGGCGGTCTCGTCGCTGGCGTGCAGGGTGAAGCTGACGATGGGCACGTCGTCGATGCCCTTGGGGCGAACCAGGGGCTCCTGCACGCCCAGGCCCTGCGGCCACAGGTCGGCATGGCTGCGCAGCTGGTCGTGCAGGCGCACCAGCGCGACGTTGCGCGGCACGCCGACCTTGAACTGCACGGTGAGTATGGCCAGGCCGGGGCGCGAGACGGACATGACGTGCTCCGTGCCCTCCATGCCGGCCAGCAGCTGCTCGGCCGGGGTGGCGATCATCTGCTCGACATCGCGCACCGAGGCCCCGGGGAAGGGCACCAGCACGCTGGCCATGGTCACGTCGATCTGCGGCTCTTCCTCGCGCGGGGTGACCAGTACGGCAAAGACACCGAGCAAGAAGGCCACCAGCGCCAGCAGCGGGGTGATCTGCGCCGACTGGAACAGGGCGGCAATGCGGCCAGAGATGCCCATGCGGGCCTGGGGAGCGTCGTGCGGCATGTCAGCGCACCCGGGCAGCAGCCTGTGGATCGAGTGCCACGCGCTCGCCGGCGCGCAGGCCACTCAGGACGGGGATGGACGCCTGGCCGTCAGCAGCACTGGCCGCAGCCTGACCCAGCCGCACCTGGCGCAGGCGCGGGCGCTGCTGCTCATCCAGCACATAGACAGCGGTCAGCTCGCCCCGGCGCAGCACAGCGCTGGCCGGCACGGACAAGGGGGGTGGGGGGGTCGGGCCGCTGCCTGGCTGGGCGGCGTGTGCGGTGGCGGCAGGGGAGGCCAGCGG
>NZ_ALEE01000705.1 GCF_000282995.1 Melaminivora alkalimesophila | reverse complement strand
GGCAGCCACAGCCGGGCAAACATGCCGGGCGCTGCGCCGCCCAGGTCGGCAGGCAGGGGCAGACGCCATTGCGCGGTGTGGGTGCTGCGGTCGATGGTGGGCAGGCGCTGGATGTCGGCCAGGGAGACGCTGGCCCGGGCACCTGTGAGGCTGGGTATTTCCCACTGGGCAGATGCGGCAGGCGTGGCGGATGCGTCCGCCAGCTGCAGCGTCTGGGGCACGCTGACCGTGATGCGCAGGGCTGCCGGGTCGTACAGGCGCAGCAGTGGGCGTCCGGGCGTGGCCATGTCGCCCAGGGCCACCGGCAGCTCGCTGACGATGCCGGAGTAGGGCGCGCGCACGATGTGCAGGCTGGCCTGCGCTGCGGCGGCGCTGGCCTGGGCCTGCAGGGCGCGCACCTGGGCGTGGGCTGCCTGCGCCTGCGCCTGGGCGCGCTCCAGTCCGGCCTGGCTGATGTATTGGCGGGCGAACAGCTGCCTTTGCCGCGCCAGCTCGCTGTCGGCCAGCTGGGCCTGGGTGCGGGCCGCATCGACCTGGGCGGCGCTGGCGGCAGCACTTTGCCGGGCCGGCTGGGCATCGAGGCGCAGCAATTCCTGCCCGGCCTGCACGCGGTCGCCGACACGCACCAGCACCTGCACCACCGCGCCGGCCACCTGGGTAGACACCGTGGTGTCACGCACGGCTTCGACGACGCCATCGGCTGCGTGCATCTGGGCGACAGGACCGGGCCGGACCTGGATCGAGGCCAACGCCTGTGCCTGGGCAAGGGCGACGCTGCCGGAAGCCGCCAGCGCCGCAGCGGCCAGCACTTCCAGTGTGCGCCTCGGGACGAGGGGTAAAGCAGGACAGAACATGCAGACATTTTTTAACTAAACAGTTAAATAGTCAAGCAAGCCTTAAAATGTCTGACATGCACCACACCTGCGATTTCGTTGAAGGGAGGGCCGCATGAGGGAGTTGCCCCCCGAAGCCCTGGAGCACATTGCCGCGTACTTCCAGGCCTTGTCCGAGCCGACGCGCCTGCAGCTGATCAACCTGCTGCGAGGCGGCGAGCGCAACGTCGGCGAGCTGGCGCGCGCATGCGGCTGCACCACGGCCAACGCATCCAAACACCTAGCGCTGCTCGCGCAGCAAGGCATGGTCGCGCGCGAGAGCCGCGGCACCAGCGTCTACTACCGCATTGCCGACGCGACCATCGATGCCCTGTGCGATCTGGTGTGCGACACGCTGGCGCGCCAGTTCGAGCAACGCGCCCAGGACAGCGCACTGTTTGGCCGTGCGG
The DNA here is from genome assembly GCF_000282995.1 of Melaminivora alkalimesophila. Classification (GTDB taxonomy): domain Bacteria; phylum Pseudomonadota; class Gammaproteobacteria; order Burkholderiales; family Burkholderiaceae_C; genus Melaminivora; species Melaminivora alkalimesophila. The sequence goes on along the minus strand of NZ_ALEE01000705.1, from coordinate 5,211 downwards.
GTGCGGCTGGGGCGCCCGAACGGCCCGCGCCGGGAGCGGCGTGACGGCAGCAGGGGAAGCCGCGGGGGCGGGGGAAGGCCTTTCCGCCACGAATTTTGCCGAGGTTATTTAACATAATATACATCGTATCTTTTACGCATCGCCCCCAGGGCGCCCCGCAGGTCATAATTGCCCCATGCGATTCCTCCATACCATGTTGCGCGTGGGCGACCTGCAGCGCTCCATCGACTTCTACACCAAGGTGCTCGGCATGCAGCTGCTGCGCACCTCCGAGAACCCCGAGTACAAGTACTCGCTGGCCTTTCTGGGCTTCGACGGGGGCAACCCCGGCCAGGCCGAACTCGAGCTGACCTACAACTGGGGCGTGGACCGCTACGAGATGGGCACCGCCTACGGCCACATCGCCATCGGCGTGCCGGATGCCTATGCTGCCTGCGAACGCATCAAGGCGGCCGGCGGCAAGGTCACGCGCGAAGCCGGGCCGGTCAAGGGCGGGACCACGGTCATCGCCTTCGTCACGGACCCGGACGGCTACAAGATCGAACTGATCGAGCGCAAGGACGACATCGGCGCCGGCACCGGCCTGCGCTGAGCCTGGCCGGCTCTCGGCCAACGCCTGCGCCGCACACCGCGCCGTGCGGCCGACACCATCACAACCAAGCGCAGGCGCCTTCCTCGGCGCTCGTGGCGTTGCGGCGCATGCCGGCAAACAGCTCGCGTCCCAACCCGTGGGCGTTGTCCTGCAGCTGCGCCTCGGGCATCTGCGCCGGCGGGCGCGCCTGCCACTGGTGTTCGTCCAGAAGCACTTCCAGCACGCCTGCGTCGGCATCCAGGCGAACCATGTCGCCGTCGCGCACCTTGGCGAGTGGCCCGCCTGCATAGGCCTCCGGCGACACATGAATGGCCGCCGGGACGTTGCCCGATGCGCCGCTCATCCGCCCATCCGTCACCAGCGCCACGCGCCAGCCCTTGCGCTGCAACACGGCCAGGGGCGGCGTGAGCTTGTGCAGCTCGGGCATGCCGTTGGCACGCGGACCCTGCCAGCGCACCACGCATACCAGCCCGCCCGCGCCATTGCCCTCGCACAGCCGATCCAACTCGCCCGCATGGAAGGCTTCGAGCAGCTCGCCCTGCGAGTCGAACACCCGCGCCGGTGCCTCGATCACGTGCCGATCGGCCGGCACGGCCGAGATCTTGATCACCGAGCGTCCCAGGTTGCCGCGCAGCAGCTTCAGGCCGCCGGTCGGGCTGAAGGGCGACGCCACCGGACGCAGGATGGATTCGTCTCGCGAGGCGCCCGGATCGCTCCAGCGCAGTTTCCCGTCCTGTCCCAGTTCCGGCACGCGCGTGTACTCCCGCAGGCCGCCCGCGCGCACGGTCAGCACATCCTCGTGCATCAGCCCCGCATCCAGCAACTCACGGATCACATAGCCCGGCCCCCCTGCCCCCTGGAAGCCGTTCACGTCCGCCACGCCGTTCGGGTAGACGCGCGCGAGCAGCGGCACCACCGCCGACAGCTCGGAGAAATCATCCCAATCGATCGCGATGCCGGCCGAGCGTGCCACCGCCACCCAGTGGATCAGGTGGTTGGTCGAGCCGCCGGTGGCCAGCAGCGCCACCATGGCGTTCACGATGCAGCGCTCGTCCACCACCCGCCCGATCGGCGTGAAGCGCTGCCCGCGTGTGATGGCGAGCGCCGTGCGCACGGCCTCGCGCGTGAGCTCCTCGCGCGCCGGCTCGCCGGGGTTCACGAAGGCCGTCCCCGGCACATGCAGGCCCATCGCCTCGAGCAGCATTTGGTTGCTGTTGGCCGTGCCGTAGAAAGTGCAGGTCCCCGGGCTGTGGTAGGCCGCCATCTCGGCCGCCAGCAGCTCCGGACGGCCCACCAGCCCCTGCGCCGCCTGTTCGCGCACCCGCGCCTTCTCCGTGTTCGACAGGCCCGACGGCATCGGACCGGCAGGCACGAAGACCGTCGGCACATGACCGAAGTGCAGGGCACCGATCAGCAGGCCCGGCACGATCTTGTCGCAAACGCCCAGCATCAATGCTGCATCGAAGGTGTCGTGGCTCAGCCCGACCGCGGTTCCCAGTGCGATGGTGTCGCGGCTGAACAGCGACAGCTCCATGCCGGCCGTGCCCTGGGTCACGCCGTCGCACATGGCGGGCACGCCCCCCGCCACCTGGGCATTGGCCCCCTGGCGGCGCGCCTCGTCCCTCAGGATGTCCGGATAGCGTCCCAGCGGCGCATGCGCCGACAACACGTCGTTGTAGGACGTGACGATTCCGATGTTGGGTTTCTTTTCTTCGACGATGCGCAGCTTGTCGTTGGTCGGCAGGCCCGCCACTGCATGCGCCACGTTGGCGCAGCCCAGGCGCTGCAGCCCGGGCGGGCGGTTCGCCATCCGGTCGAGCCGCTCGAGGTAGGCGCCGCGCGGTCCGGCGCTGCGCTCGCGGATGCGGCCGGTCACGGCCGCCACGGTGCTGTGAAGGGTCATGGGGCTGGGCTCCTGTCGGCGGTGGCCGGCGCGCCATGGCACCGGTCGACCCGCCCCATGTTACGCCGCCCCCCATGGCGGCAGTCCGGTGGCGGGTATTCGATGTGCCACCGCGCGGCCTGCCCTGCCCTGACCGGGCACGCAGGCGCCGCCGCTCAGGGGGCGAGCACCACCTCGACGCGCCGCGCCTCGGCGTTGTCGCCGTCGGCCTGCGTGACCTCGGGTTTGCGTAGCTCCACCCTCTCTGCCGGCACGCCCAGCTCCAGCAGTGCATCGCGCACCGCCATCGCCCGCTGCTTGGCGAGTTCGGCGTTCAGGGCTGCATCGCCGGTGGCGTCGTGGTAGCCTGAGACCAGGGCCGTGCGCCCCTGCTCGCCTGCGCCGCGCGCGACATCCGCGAGGGCCTCGGCCGCGCCGGGCGCCAGGGCGGCGCTGCCGGAGGCGAAGTAGAACTTGACCACCCCGCCCTCCACCACCACCGAGGCTTCCTCGGTCACGACCACGCCCGGTGCCGCAGCGGCCACGGGGGCAGCGTCGGTGCCGGCCAGCATGGGCGCTGCCGCGGGCGCGCGGGCCATGCCCCGCTGGTACACCACCACGCCGACGACGGTCGACACCACCAGGGCAATCAGGATGGTCAGGAACCCGAGGGCGAAGCGCTGCTGGCCGTCGTCATCGGAGCTGTTGAAGGACATGATGCGCACTCCCGTGAATAATCCGAATGTTGGACAAAACCCGTCGATTGTAGAGTCCCCCGCCATGCTTTCCGCTGCCCACCATGTCCAGCGCGACCCCGCCCCGCTGCTGGAGCGCACCCTCGCCGAATGGGGTGGCCGGGAGGATCTGTGGGTCTTTGGCTACGGCTCGCTGATCTGGCGGCCCGACTTTGCCTTCGCGGAGCGGCGCGCGGCCACCGTGCACGGCTGGCACCGCGCGCTCAAGATGTGGAGCCGTGTCAATCGCGGAACCCCCGAGTGTCCCGGCCTGGTGTTCGGCATGCTGCCGGGCGGAAGCTGCCGCGGGATGGCGTATCGCATCGAGCGCGCGGAGGTGGCGGCGATGCTGCCGCCCCTGTGGCAGCGCGAGATGGTGCTGGGCGTGTACGACCCGCGGTGGGTGGAATGCCGCACTGCCCGGGGGCCGGTGCGCGCCCTCGCCTTCACGCTCTCGCGCAAGAACCCGAGCTACACCGGCGTGCTGCCCGACGAGCAGTACCGACGCATCTTCCGCGAGGCCCGCGGGATCTACGGCAGCACGCGCGAATACGCCGAAGCCACGCACGCCGAGCTGCTGCGCCTGGGCATCCACGACCGCGCCCTGGCCCGGCTGGTGGCGCTGTCGCGCGCGGCGGATGGCATCGCGCCGGCGCCCGAAGCGCGCCGCGCGGAAGGCACAATCCGCCCATGACCGACCTTCCCCTTTCGGCCTCCATTGCCGCCCTGCGCAAGAGCTACGAGCGCGCCGAGCTGGGCGAGAACGCCTCGCACCCGGACCCCTTGCAGCAATTCGACCAATGGCTCCAGGAGGCGCTGGCCGCCCAGGTGCCCGAGCCCAACGCCATGACGCTGGCGACCGTCGGCAGCGACCTGCGCCCCAGCACGCGCGTGGTGCTGATCAAGGGCTACGACGAGCGCGGCATCGTCTGGTACACCAACTACCAGAGCCGCAAGGGCCGGGAGCTGGCGGGCAACCCCTTCGCTGCCCTGCAGTTTCACTGGGTCGAGCTCGAGCGGGTGGTGCGCATCGAAGGGGTGGTGGAGAAGGTCGAGGAGGCGCAAAGCGACGCCTACTACCGCAGCCGGCCGCTCGATTCGCGCATCGGCGCCTGGGCCAGCCCGCAGAGCCAGGTGATCCCGGGGCGCAGCGTGCTGGTCGCGAACGCGGCCCGGTACGGCGCGCAGTTCCTGCTGCAGCCTCCTCGCCCGCCCCATTGGGGGGGCTTGCGGCTGGTGCCCGACCGCTGGGAATTCTGGCAGGGGCGCAAGAGCCGGTTGCACGACCGGCTGCGCTACCGGCGAGAGGACGGGCACTGGCTGCGCGAGCGGCTCGCCCCCTGAACCGCGCGGGCCCCGTGCTGCGGCGTCTCAGGCGCCGGGCTTGAGGTGCTCGCGGAAGGTCTGGCGGAATTTCTCCAGCTTGGGCGCGATGACGAAGGCGCAGTAACCCTGGCTCGGGTTGTTGTCGTAATAGCGCCCGTGGTAGTCCTCGGCCGGCCAGAAGCTTTGCAGCGGCTGCAGCTCGGTCACCACCGGCGCATCGAACAGGCCCTCGCGCTCGATCCGGCGCAACACCTCCTCCGCCACCTGGCGATGGGCCTCGTCGCTGTAGTAGATGGCGCTGCGGTATTGCGGTCCCACGTCGTTGCCCTGCCGGTTGGGCGTCGTCGGGTCATGGGTCGCGAAGAAGATTTCCAGGATCTGCCCGACGCTGATCTCCTGCGGATCGAAGCGCACGCGCACGACCTCCGCGTGGCCGGTGTCGCCTCGGCACACCTGTTCGTAGCTTGGATGGGCGACGTGGCCGTTCGCATAGCCGCTTTGCACCTCGTGCACGCCGCGCACGCGCCTGAAGACGGCCTCCGTGCACCAGAAGCACCCGCCGCCAAGGGTGATGGTCTGTATCTGCTGCTCAGGGCTGCTCATGGTGTCCTCCTCAGGGCCGGCGCCGCGCACCGGGCCGAACGCACATCATAGGCGCCGCCGGCAGGCCCTGCAGC
>NZ_ALEE01000704.1 GCF_000282995.1 Melaminivora alkalimesophila | reverse complement strand
GGCAGGCCCTGCAGCCGGCAGGCGCCGGCACCGCCTAGAATCGGGGGCTTTGTCGATCCTGCCGGTTTCGCCTTCGGAGTGCTTCATGAACCTGCCCCTGAACACCCTTGCCAATGTGCAAGACCCCATCGCGCATGCGCGCTACAACATGATCGAGCAGCAGATCCGTCCCTGGAACGTGCTTGACCGGGGGGTGTTGGACGCGCTTGCCGCCGTCCACCGGGAGCAGTTCGTGCCGCCCGGCTGCCAGGGCATGGCCTTCGCCGACGTGGAACTGCCCCTGACCGAGCCGGTGGAGGAAGCCACCCGGCTGGGGCAGGTCATGCTCGCACCGCGCGTGGAAGCGCGCATGCTGCAGGACCTGGAACTGCGCCCGACCGACAAGGTCCTGGAGATCGGCGCCGGTTCGGGCCACATGGCGGCATTGCTGGGCCATCTCGCCGAGCACGTGGTGACGCTCGAGATCGTGCCGGGCCTGGTGGAGTTCGCGCGCGAGAACCTGCGGGGCGCCGGCGTGCAGAACGTCGACGTGCGCCAGGCCGATGGCGCGCTCGATCTGATTCCCGACGGACCCTTCGACGTGGTGGTCCTCAGCGGCTCGGTGGCCGAGGTGCCCCAGCGCCTGCTGGCCCTGCTGCGCGACGGTGGGCGCCTGGGTGCGATCGTCGGCGTGGAGCCGATGATGCGCATGACCGTCATGCGCAAGGTGGGCAACGGCTTCGAGACTTCCCAGCCCTGGGACGTGGTCGTGCCGCGCCTGCGCAATTTCCCCGAGCCCTCCCCGTTCCGCTTCTGATGGCGCCCGCGCGCGCCACCCCCACCGCGACAGGCGGGCCATGATCGAGCACATCCGCCCCGCGCAGCTGCCGGACTGGCTGGCGCGCCACGCCGCCGACCGACCGTTGCTGCTGGACGTGCGCGAGCCCTGGGAGCTGGAGGTGGCACGCGTGCGCCCCGACGGCTTCGAGCTCGTGGCGATCCCCATGGGGCAGCTGCCCACGCGCGTGCAGGAACTCGATCCGGCGCGCCCCACGGCCTGCCTGTGCCACCACGGGGCCCGCAGCCTGCGCGTGGCGGCCTTTCTCGCGCAGAGCGGCTTCGAGGAGCTGGCGAACATCAGCGGCGGCATCGACGCCTGGTCGCTCGAGCGGGACCCGACCGTGCCGCGCTACTGACCCGCCTTTGCCCTACAGCAGGGTGCCGCTCAGCACCAGCGCCGCCACGGAGAAATAGATCACCAGGCCCAGCACGTCCACCAGCGTCGCCACCAGCGGGGCGGAGGCACTGGCCGGATCCAGCCCGACGCGCTGCAGCACGAACGGCAGCATCGAG